>JAHDDF010000399.1 GCA_020629475.1 Saprospiraceae bacterium | reverse complement strand
CGAAGCGACCGACAAGCGCATAGGGTCGTCTGTAAGGGCGACCCAACACCACCCCACAACCACAACCACCACACAAAAAAAATCCCTATCTTTCCCGCCAAAACAGCAATAAAACACCCAAACATGCCGGCTACCAACTTCCTCTTCCTCAAGGCGGAATGGCCTAAAGTTTACGAACAAGCCTTTATAGCGGAACGCCGTGTAAAAACGGAACCCGTTTCCACGGGATTGTATTGCCGCCTCGCCTTGGAACGCGTTGTCGATGCAATTTATGATCTTGAAGGTTTACGGGAACCCTATAATTCCTCCCTCTACAATTTAATGTCAGAACCGGATTTTAGATCCTTGGTTCCGCACGAACATTACAACGGCGTTCTCAATATTACCCGTAAAATGGGTAACCAAGCCGTACATAAAGGGCGGCTAAATTCAAGCGATGCCCTCCAAGCCATCCGTTACCTCTACGGTTTTCTTAAATGGTTTGCCAAGGAATACAGCGAAATCCCCCCGGAACTCCCCGGTTCATTTGACACCTTGGTCATTCCCAAAGTAGGGGAGAGCGCCAGGAAAATTCGAGAGCAGCAAGAAGAATTTAAGCGGCTAAACGCGGAATTGGAAAAAGAGCGGGAGGAACGCCAAAAAGAAAGAGAGGAACGTGAACGGCAACATTATATTGACAAGGACGAAATGGAAGCCTTCCGGGAGTGGCAACGAGCGGAGGCGGAACGTAAAAAACAGCTTGAACAACAGAAAAAGAAAAGGAAGCACATCAAGGTTGCTTCCGAATATACCGAGGCGGAAACCCGCAAACACATCATTGATGTAAACCTCAGGGAAACGGGTTGGGATGATTTACAAAAGGGCTATCATTTGGAATACCCCTTATCGGGAATGCCGGTAACAAGGGACAACCCCAAAGGAAACGGCTTCGCGGATTATGTCCTTTGGGACGATAACGGGATGCCCTTGGCGGTCATCGAGGCAAAACGTACCTCCAAATCCGCGGAAGCGGGTAGGCACCAAGCGGTATTATATGCCAATGCCTTGGAAGCGAAATTCGGGCAGCGTCCGCTTATTTTTTATACCAACGGATACGAAACCTTCCTTTGGGATGATACCTTTTACAGTTTACCCAGACGCATTCACGGCTTCCTCAATCGGGAAGAACTCCGTTGGCGTATCGCCCAAAGAAAAACAAGGAAGGATTTCCGTACCGCCGAAATTAACCCGGACATTGCGGGAAGGATTTACCAAACGGAGGCCATCCGCAGGATAGCGGAAGTTTTCACGGCGGACGCCAAGAAAAACGGTTTCAGGGGCGCTAAACGCCAAGCCCTTTTGGTTATGGCAACCGGTTCCGGAAAAACCCGGACGGCAGCGGCATTGGTGGATATTCTTCTTCGGCACAATTGGGCAAAAAGGGTACTCTTCCTCGCGGATCGGAACGCTTTGGTTACCCAAGCCAAACGCGCCTTTGGCGAACATCTTACATCGGTGTCCGCCATTGACCTTACCAAGGAAAAAGAGGATAATGCCACCCGTATTGTTTTCTCCACTTACCAAACCCTCATCCACAGGATTGACGGATTGGAGGAAAACCAACGTTTTTACGGTCCCGGACATTTTGATCTTATCATCGTGGATGAGGCACACCGTTCCGTATATAACCGTTACCGCAGCATCTTTGAATATTTCGATGCCTTATTACTCGGACTAACCGCTACACCGAAAAATAACGTGGATACCAATACCTACGAATTATTCGGTTGCCCGGAATTAGACCCTACCTTTTCCTATGAATTAGATGAGGCGGTGAAGGATGGCTACTTGGTTCCTTATTTCGGTATTTCCGCAGGGACCAAATGGATAAGGGAAGGGATAAAGTATTCCGAGTTATCCGAAAAGCAAAAACGTCAATACGAGAACACTTTCGACCCGGAACAAACCGGGAATTTACCGGATGAGGTAGAAGCCGGAGCCTTGAACAAATGGTTATTCAACCGTGATACGATTTGGAAAGTATTGGATGCCCTAATGGAAAAAGGTATTCGAATTGAAGGCGGTGATAAATTGGCAAGAACCATCATTTTTGCCGCCAACCAAAAACACGCCTCCTTCGTGGTGGATTGTTTCCGTGAACGTTACCCGGACTTGCCCGGTGATTTTATTGAATTGGTCCACAACGGCATTTCCCATGCCCAATCCATCATTGATAAATTCTGCGATAAAGAGAAGGAAAACCACCCCATGATTACCGTTTCCGTGGATATGATGGACACGGGAATCGATGCACCAAGAGTAGCCAATCTGGTGTTCTTCAAAGCGGTTCGTTCCTACGCCAAGTTTTGGCAAATGATAGGAAGGGGGACCCGCTTGTGTCCGGATTTATTCGGTCCTGATTCACCCAAGGAGTCCTTCTATATTTTTGATGTCTGTGAAAATTTCGAATTCTTCGAGGAAAACCCAAGAGGAAAAGAGGGCGGCATTCAAAAATCCCTCAGTCATAAACTATTTACGGCAAGACTTGATCTAAGTGGATTATTAAGAGAGGATCCTACGGAGGAAAACGTGGAATTCAGGAAGAATTTGTTGGATTTAATGCACACCAAAGTAGAGGGCTTAAAACCCGAACGCTTTGACGTAAAAATGAAGCAACGGTTTTTCGACAAGTTCAAGAAACGAAAGAATTGGGAAAACCTCAATGATAAGGACATCGCAGACATCAAAAACGAACTAGCGGCATTGATTCCACCGGAGGACGTGGATGAGCGTGTCCGCCGGTTTGATTTATTAATGATACGGATGATGATTGCCCGTTTGGACGGAACGGGTGATGGGCATTACCAAGAGAAACTTATCCAATTGGCAGGAAAATTAAGGGGCAAGTATAATATCATCGAGGTTAAGGAAAAACGCCCCTTAATCGAGCGCATGACCGACCCTGATTTTTATACCGATGCGGAAGCTACCAAATTGGAAAATATCCGAAAGGAAATCCGTTTGTTGACGGTGTACCTAAGCTCCAAGGACACGCCACCCATTTACACGAACATAGAGGATGAGGCTAGGGTAGGGGAACCCACACTCGCGTATAACCTTAGTTCTTCCCCTGAAATTTACAAGAGCAGGGTAGAACGATTTATAAGAGAGAATGCAGGGCATATCGCCATCTCGAAATTAAAGAATAATAAACCGGTAACACCTGCCGAAATCCTCGCTTTCGAGCAAATACTCTTTGATGGTGAGGAAAGAGGAAACAAGGAGGATTTTGTAAAAACCTACGGGGAACGACCTTTGGGTGAATTCATTCGTGGTATCGTCGGTCTTGACAAAAAAGCCGCCCAAGCCGCTTTTGAAACATTTGTAGGAACAGGAGGGCTTAGCGCCGATCAAATCCGTTTTATCGACACCCTTATCAAGTACTTGGAAAAAAACGGGACCATAGATAAATCCATGCTCACAAGCGCACCCTTTGACGAACAGCATCACCAAGGGATCCTTGGATTATTTGAGCAAGGAGACATCGTAAAAGTAGTTTCCATATTGGATAAGATAAACGGAAATGCAGGGGTGGGTTAATTTCTTTTCTTCTAATGATAAGTCCACACCGAATTGTATGTAGTTGGGGTCGCCCTTACAGACGACCTTATGCACTTGTCGGTCCTTCCGACCTCCTTCGTATTTTTACCACTGTAGAGACGCATTGAATGCGTCTCCAACCACTTCCGATTGCGTCAGTCTCCCGACTGACGCCGCAGCCATTCCAATTCGTATTCGTAGGACGACTACAGTTGTCCTATGAATATTTACTTAACATAAGATAATTTATAAGACAAAAATACATCCCCCAAAACTCTACCCC
>JAHDDF010000016.1 GCA_020629475.1 Saprospiraceae bacterium | reverse complement strand
TTTAGGAAACCTCCGAGGTCTTTCCGTTTTTTTATTATCCCCCTACTGCTTCAATCTAGGATCAATCGCATCCGTCAAACCTTCACCGATAAGGTTAAATAAGGTAACGGTGATAAAGATGGCGAAACCGGGGAAGATCGCCAACCACCAAGCGCTTGCCGCTCTACGGGATTCCGAAAGCAGTGCACCCCAAGTTACCGTATCAGGCGGGATACCGAATCCGAGGAAGGAGAGGAATGCCTCTACCAAAATTGCGGCTGCGATACCGAAAGCTACGGCGATGAATACCGGTGCCAAGGAATTGGGAATAGCATGCCTCAACATGGTTCTCATCCTAGGAAAACCCAATGCGTGTGCCGCTTCAATAAACTCAAGGTTTCTTACCCTTAGTAACTCCGCTCTAACGAACCTAGCGATACCGGTCCATCTTACCAAACCGATGATCACCATTACCCAAAGTACACTTGGTTTTACGATGGCTACGACCGCAAGGATTAAAATCAATACCGGAATGGATACCACGACTTCAATGATACGAGTAATAATGATATCCAAGGGTACCGCAACCTTCTTCTTAAGGAAGGGGATGAATTTAAACAAGTAAGCCAATACATTGGCTACAGCCATTACGGCGAGGAAAATAAAGAAGGAAATCCCTAACTCCCTGAGCATTCCCCCAAAACCGGTTCCTGCACCGTCGCTGATGGCGTAGGAACGTACGTAGAAGGCATAAAAGAATGCCAAGGGAAAAAACAGGAGGTTGAAAATTAGTCTTGAACGGGAGACCTTAAATTGATCATCACCAAAAAAGCCCGCCAATGCTCCTAGGAATATCCCGATAAATGAGGCGATCCCCATGGATACGATACCTACCATAAACGCGATACGCGTACCGTGAATCATCCCGGACATTACGTCCCTACCGATTTTATCCGTACCTAGCCAATGCCGCCATCGCCAAGAACGGACGTTCTGCTGATCGAATGGCCCGACATAACGGGTATTCCTGGAATCCAAGGTTCCGGGCAGGTAAGGAACGGGTGGATAAACCGCCCAATCATATTCCAGTTCCGACCAAGTAACGTTCAGGAATTGGTCTTGCCATTTTGAAATACCCGCACTTACCGCATACTCTTTGAAAACAGGGGCATAAGTCTTGCCCTGGTACTTGCAAAAGAGTGGTTTATCATTCGCCAAGATATCGGCGAAAAGAGCGATGGAAGCCAGAAACAAAATAAAATACAAGGAGAACAAGGCGCGTTTGTTCTTCTTAAACTGGCGCCTTACGTATGCCCAATAACTTTGGTCATTGTCCTGCTTACCCTCCGCTTTCTTCTTTTTATTAAATAGACCCATTGTCTGTCCTTCTTCTTTGTTCTTGTATTATTTCTTGTTGTAGGAAATCCTTGGATCAACCATAGCATAAAGGATATCCACTACCAGGTATCCAATCATGGTCAACACGGCTACCATCATTACAATAGTAAACACCACCGGGAAATCCTGGAAGGTCATACCGTCAATCAACATCTTACCCATTCCGGGAATGGAGAAGATTACTTCAATTACAACGGAACCGGAAATCATCAAAGGAAATACGTTCCCGAATAGTGTAATTACCGGTAACAATGAGTTCCTGAAGGCGTGTTTCCAGATTACCTTCCTGTCAGATAATCCCTTAGCGCGTGCCGTACGGATATAATCCTGACGAAGAACACCCAACATTCCCCCACGCATTTGGCGGGACAAGAATGCCAATGAACCATAAGTCCAACAGAACAAGGGTAAAATCAAGTGGTGGATTCTAATTCCCAATGCTTGGAACCAATTCTTTCCTTCAACGGCTTCACCACCCACCCCGAAGGTGGGGAAAAGCTGTAAATACTCCGGATTACAAAGGAAAAAGATTAACAGTGTAGCAATCCAGAAATTCGGTAAGGAATAAAGAATAAAAAGTATGGTTGAAATAATACTATCCCCTAAAGTCCCTTTCTTGACTGCAGAATAAACGCCAAGTGGAACGGCGAAAATATAGGTCAATAAAATAGAGAAAAAGGAAATCAACATGGTCCAGAATATGTTCTGGCCAATTTTGGATGCGATAGGTTGTTTGTCTTGGTAAGATATCCCGAAATCAAAAACCAAGAATTTGGTAATCCATTTATGATATCTGTTATTGGTGCCGTACCAATGAATTGTAGGGATATACCGATTCATGTTATTGGGTTCATCCCTCATTGAGGAATAAGCGGCACTCATGGTTTGGAATTTACCCGAAACCAAACTATCCAAGGCGGCGTTACGCTCTACCCGTTCCCCAATCTTTTCGAAAGCCTTGGTAATTTTTCCGTCCTCGTAACGGTTAAATAGATCACCCACCGATTCCTTGATCTTGATTAAGGACCGGCGATTGGTGGAATCCGGTTCAACGGAATACACCGCCGTTTTAAAATCCTTCAAGGAGTTGTAGTACTTCTCCGTTTTACCCCAATCACCGTAGGTAGCGCAAAATCTGGCAAGGGTTTCCCTATGGCCCTTTTTAGGTATGCGATACAGCGTATCCGATTCCGCTTTTGATGCTAGCGTAAAATAAAACACGGGAAGATCCAAATTGAGTTTCTTCCGCATTTTCAGGTATTCCTCCTCCCCGGCTTTCATATCCGAAAGGGATTCCGAACCGGAGGTGGCCGCCATCATGTTTTTCACGGGATCTCCCGGGGCAAAAACACTAAGGGCGTATATCACCAATGAAATGATGAATAGGGTGGGAATAAATATCAGTACCCGTTTTAATATGTATTGAAACATACGAGGAAAAGTTGGTTGGGTAGAAAACGCCGGGGCAAGGAAGGATGTCCCTTGCCCCGGATTAGGTCAAAAATTAGCTTACTGCGTTACTTGGGCAACGGGACGAAGACCGTTAGGGAAAAGTCCCGAACGAAGTCCCGTACCGAATCCGCCGTCGTATTTCTTAGCGATACAAACGCGGTTCTTCTGTGCCAACAGGAAGATATAAGGTTGAACTTCCGCGATTTCCGCCTGAAGGTCCTTATACAACTGCGCACGTTTTTCGTAATTCACGGTCTGGCGTAACTCATCGATGATGGCATCGGATTTTTCATTACCGAAACCTACGTAATTAGATCCACCGTTATTTTGGGATTCGGAGTGCCAGATTTGTCCCGGATCACTTTCAGTAGGGGAAGCTACCCAACCACCTACATACATATCAAAGTCCTTCTTGTCCATACGGTCAAGCATTACGGACCAATCCAAAGGTTGGATTTCGATTTTTACACCCGCTTTCTTAGCCGCCTCTTGGAAAAGCAAACAAGTGGTTTTTCTTCTATCGTTACCGTTATTGTAATGGATGGTCAAGGATAGATCCTCTTTTTCTCCTTCGATTACCTTATCTACAACACCGTCCTTATCGGAATCTACCCAACCCGCTTCAGCAAGAAGCGCCTTGGCTTGTTCTATATCAAACGGAATTTCTTTTACGTCCGTATTCAAACGAGACTTAATGGATGGGTGAATAAAGCTGGTAACACGCTCACCTAAACCATAAACCTCCGTTTCGATCAATTGATCAACGTTCATCAAGTGAGCAAATGCCTTACGTACTTTTACGTCACCCAAACGCTCGTCACGCATGTTCATTCCAATGTAATCATACGCGAAATACTCAGGTGTAAATAGGTTATATTTTTCCTTGAAGTTATCGCTCTTTCCTAGGTCTGTTACGAAATCCTTGGGAGGAATAGCGTGCATCGCATCAATGGATTCACCTTTAAGGGCAACCACGGCAGTAGTCTGGTCTTTGATGGTAACATAAGACACCTCATCCGCATAGGCTTGTAACCAAGGCGTATTCGCGTTTTTCACTTTGTGTCCCCACCAGTTATCCTTCAACTTGAAAACGATACGCTGGTTGGTTTCCCACTTTTCGAATTTGTAAGGACCGGAACCGGACATGATTTCACGGTTATACTTTTCGGAATTGAAGTTAGCCGCCGCCTTATCCAAGTTTGCGTCTTTTTCCCACTCCTTTTTACGGGTCTCGTCGGAAAGGTCCTTAACGGAATAATTTGCTAAAATTCCTTCGGGGTCATAAACGGATGGCGGGAATAGCCAAAGATTAGACGCCAAGGACTCAGCAGCCTGCATATATGGGCGCTTACAGGTCAAGGTGAATTTCTTAGGATTTTCAGGGTCGATGACTACATCATCAATGTAATCCAAGTAAGGAAGGATGTACTTATTTTCCGTTTTCGGGATCAAAACGAGCTTAAGACCAAAGGCTACGTCTTCACCGGTAATCGGAGTACCGTCGTCCCATGCCGCTTCCTCGCGGATTTCGTAGGTGATTTTTACGGTATCGTTTTCCGTGGTAACGGTTGCCATATCCTTCACGACTACAGGATCGTACTCGTAGGTTTTAGGATTCAACATGTACAGGGTTTGGTGGGTTTGGTACCCAACAATCGTCCCCATGGCATCGGAACTATTGATAATGTTTAAGCTTTCAAGATCGGAAAGTGCATGGACGCGCACTTTTTGGGAGCCTTCGGTAGAGGAACCTCCACCGCCGTCTCCGGTACAGCCAACAAACAGGGCAAGGGCAGGAATAAGCCCGAGAAGAAATTTCAAATTTTTACGAATCATGTTACATCCAATATTTATTAACGAATACGATTACACTCGGAACGCCCGGATATATAGGACGAACCTTATTTGGAATGACCGGAAGGGTTAGTACTCCGTTGCCCGGTTTAGGTCGTAATAATAGGGAGAATTGCCGATTATTCGGATAAATTACCATATTGAATTGGTGAACATCGAACCAATTGACTCCCATTTCATTTCCCTTGTATCATTTAAACAGAAAAATGGCAAAAAAAGTACTTGTAGGTGGCGGTTCCGGATTGGTCGGAAAACAATTGGTAAAACTCCTTGAAAAAAGAGGGTATGAAGTAGGTATTTTAAGCCGCTCGCCCGAAAAAATAAAAGGGGTAAGGGCTTTTGAATGGAATCCCGAGGAAGGTTTCATCGAAGAAGCCGCATTCGAATTTGATCATGCCTTCATCAACCTTGCGGGTTCAGGAATCGCGGATAAACGATGGACTGAGAAAAGAAAGAAAATCCTTATATCATCCAGGGTGGATTCCGCAGCCGTTTTTGCTAAATACGCCGAGGAAGGGCTCTATCGTCCCGAATCATATATTTCCGCTTCCGCCATTGGCTTTTACGGAAACAGGGGAAATGAATGGATGTACGAGGATTCAACACAAGGAGAATCAGGATTCTTGGTGGAGTGCACGGTAGCATGGGAAAATGCGATACGCTTGGTTTCCAAATCCGGTATACGGACAGCAGCCCTAAGGATCGGCGTGGTATTAACCCCGGAGGGAGGCGCCTTGGAAAAAATGCTCTTGCCTTTCAAATTCGGTATGGGAAACTGGTTCGGTTCCGGTGAGCAATACCTTTCTTGGATTCACATTGACGACCTCTGCCGGATGTTTCTTTTCCTATTGGAAAACCCTTCATTAGAAGGATTTTATAATGCCGTGGCCCCCAATCCGGTAAGTTCGAAGGATTTTACCATTGCCATAAAAAACGCAAAGGATAGTAATGCCATTTTGATGCCTGTCCCTGCCTTTACCCTTAAACTGGGAATGGGTGAAATGTCAAGCATTGTTTTGGAGGGAAGTAGGGTGTCTTCACAAAAAATAGAAGAGGCAGGGTTCACTTTTTCTTTTACGGAAGCGGAAAGCGCCCTAAGAGATTTATTGGCAAAATAACTCTACTACTCGCTTAGCCTACCGTATTTTAAATTCATAAGTTTTTGAAAATCTTATTCCTTGAAAAACAAGGTTCCGGCATCATTTTGCTATTCGTTTATGACCATATTTAAGGTTTTCATCATTCCTCCCTTTGAGTATCGTTCATAATTCCTATTTTGCGGATCACTTCAGCCGTAAAAACATACGGTATACACATAATGAGAAAACCTCCGAATCACTAAACGGATCATTGATATGAGATGGGACAAGGACAGGCTGAAATCCTTTGAAACCGACAACACGGTTCATTTGAATGAATCGGCTTTTAAGAATGCATTCCTTAAGGGTAATGACAGAACGGACATCCTTTCCTTAGTCGGTTCCGACAAGAGCGGGGATTTCGTCAGGAATCTTGTGGATCGCGTATCTTCTGAGTGGGAATTTGAAGCATCCGGAAAACCGGCGATGGTGCTTCACCATTGCCATTTGGAAAGCAAACATGCCAAGGAGGACAGGACCCCTTCCCCGCTTGGATTCGGGTATCCCGTTTTTATCGCCAAGGAGGATGATTTCTCGCTTTTCCCTGTTGCGGCACCTATATTCATTTGGGAGGTAAATCTACTACCTTCCCCCAATCGGCCCGACACTTGGACCATATCCCGTTCCGCTTCGGATGCCATTCGTCCCAACGCCATCTTGTTCGATTATCTCAAGGAGCATTTTGATTTGGATTTATGGGATGCCGCAAGGGAATTAACCGAAAGCGGTTCACTTAACGGTGGTGCTATATCCGCCTTTTGTAATAATATATCCGTAAAACTAGGCATCGGCGGAAACGTATCGGGTTATGCCGCTCTACCCTTCCCCGGCCCTGATGAATTAAAGGAAATCTCGGAAGAACCTACTATCCGTTTTTCGGGTGTATTGGGTTGTTTCAATCATAGTATAATCCCCTTGACCCGTGGTTTAAAAGCCGCCCTTGAAAACCCGGACTTGGATTTGTCCCCTTCCTTGGAGGATACCGGCTTTACCGCAGCACATCCCTTTTCCTTTATCAGCCCTGATCCTGCCCAGAAGAACTTGGTCCAAAAAGCCTTGACCCAAAGGACTACCATAGGTGAAGGAGGTCCGGGAACCGGGAAAACGACCGCCGCCCTTCATGCGGCAATCAATACCTTAACCAATTTCGGGACTTGCCTTATAGTGGCACCCGACAATAAAACATTGGAAAAAATCCAGGAAGGATTTAACAAGCATGGTTTAGGCAGATATTCTTTTGTGGTAAATAACCCGGCACAGGATTTATCCCGTTTCGTTACCTCCGTGAAGGAAATGCCCAAGGCGGTGAAAAACGGCTCCAAGTCCCCGGACTTGGGCTTTAAACTCTTGCTGGATCGTTGCCTTGCCAAACACCAAAAACTAGAGGAACGACAAAAAGCCTTAACACGACCTGTTTTCGGGGAACTAGGTTTCCCCGACACCGTAGGTATGTACATGAGGAGTAGCCGGAAATCAGGTAAGGAAACCTTATCCGGTTCCTTGGCGGGAAGCGACTTCAAATTTACCCGAAGGGAATACGATATCCTTCGATCAGACATCCGCAAAGGGGAAAGATTATTCCCGGGCGTCGGAAGGATGGAGCACCCCCTTGACATCCTCCATGAAGAAATTTTCACGGGTAAAAACGACGAAGCGGCACGTGATTTCACGGAAAAGAAAGTGGATTATTATCGCAACAAGACCCGCCAACTCCTTAACCGTTACCGCAATGGAATAGAATCCTATAAGGATGCCTTGTGGGAGCACTATGAGAATCACGCCATTGAATTGGGTGAAAAAGCGGATGCGCTAAAAGATAAAATCAACGAGTTCGCCCAAGTATACGGTGAGGACTTCAAAAACTCGGGCAACCTGAAGGTAGATATGTACGGGGTATTCTCCGATACCTACTACAATATCAAGGAGGCAAGGAAAGAAGTCGTAAAAGACTACAATGAATTGGTGGATACCTTTGGTGACCGCCAATTCTTCGAGTATAAAATGCAAAGGAAGAAGGAAACGGAAAAGATACCGGTGATCAGCCGTTACCTTGCCGATTTCGAGGAAGCATTGAACGCGTGGAGCCCCATGATGGAGAAGCGTGTCACAAGGGAGGTAAACGGCCTTAATAGCAAGTCCGTGATGGTTCACTTGGATTACGATAACCGCATAGGTGAATTGGAATACGCGCATGACGTACTTATCGAAGAGTTGAACCAAGACAAACTTTTTGCGGAGTGGCTTTCCTACGATGGTACCAACCTTAAAAAAAGGATGGAGTCATTGGTAAAAATCCAAGACTTATTGGAAACCGCCGCATTGCACCAACCGGAATTCGATAACTATTATCCTTGGAGAAGGCATTGGTTGGAAATGCTTCCGATTTCAAAAAGGGCGCTTACGGCACTTATCCAAACCCGTGCCCAAGATTGGGTAGCGGATTTTGATGCTTGGTACTTCTTCAAATCGCCGGCAAGGCATGCGGAGTCAGTATTGGACCGTGACGAATCCATGGTTAAGGAATACGTTTCCGGCTTACGTTCCTTGCGTAACGGTTTTGGTGGATTCGTGGATTCCTACTTCTTGGAAAAACAAGAAAAAACCCTTTCCGCTTTCAAGAAGAATAAGAAAAAGATGTATTCCCTACTTTTCGGGAGAAAGAAGGCATTGCCTTTGGGTACGGAAATGGGGGACGTTATGGAATCCATAGGTGAGGCCCTACCGTATTGGGTGCCGGTTTTGATGATGACCACGGATTGTGCCGCGGAACTTGCGCCACGCATCAAGGGGAATTACGACTTGGTTATCTTGGATGACGCCCATCGTATTCCTGAGGCAACGGCAGCCCTTTTCGGGCAAAGAAGCTCCAAGCACTTGATTCTCGGGGATCGCCACCAATCCTTCTTCAGGGACGGGAACAAATCCGTAATGGAGCACCTTGTAGAATCAGGGACGGAAATTACACCTTTGTATTACCAGCACGGCAACCGCTCTGAATCAACCTTGGATTTCGTGAACCGTAATTCCTACGGAAACGGTATCAAGGGCATCCGTTATTTCCAACGCGGCAAACATGAGCCGGACATTTCTTTACGGGCTGAAGACGGCAGGTATGACGAGGAAAAGTTAATCAACGACCAAGAGGCACAACAGGTAATCCGTGCCTTAACCGAAATCAAGCCAAAGAGCGACGGAAGCCTTCCCAAAACCGCATTGGTTACCATGACGATGGAACAGCGGGATCATATCCACTCTTATTTGCTTTACATAAAGCAAAAGAGAAATCCTTTTTGTGATATCGTAATGAAGTTGGAAGAGGCAGGATTGCGCGTTTTCCATTACTCCGAATTAAAAGAGCCTTTTGAGGTGGTGGTATTTTCCACTACCTATGGTACCATTGACCTGAAGGGAACCCTTAGTTCCCATTTCGGGGATGCGGACCGCAATTACGGGGCTTCCGTCTTAAACTTGATTGCCGGAAATACCCTGAAGAAATTGATTGTTTGCACCTCGGTAAAGAAAAAATACGTTAAGGACTCCTTGGCGTCCTCTTTTGACTCCGCCGGTTCCATTTTAAAATTCCTCCGTTATGCCGCCTTGGTTTCCAAGGATCGGGAGGAGGAAAGAAGGGCTTTCCTCGAGCGTGAAAGTTTCGGGGAAGCAAAACCGGATCCGACTTCGGAATCCGTTTTCATGACCGAGGTAGCCAAGGAGCTTCGTCCTTATTTCGAGGAAGATCGTTTGAGATATTCCTCTCCCCTATCGGAAATCGGGACGCCGGCGCTTACCTTGATGCCAAAGGATTTCAGGCAACCCATCTGCTTGGTTTTGGGTGATACCTTGGATCGTAATAATCCTACCCGTGCTTATGAGTACGAGTTGGACGTTATGGAAGGGCTCAAGAAAGCAGGCTACCGTGTGTTCAAGACCAAATCCAGGAATTGGTGGAAGAACCCGAAGAAGGAAGCACGTATCCTCGCCTCTAAATTGATCAAGATTGACAATACGCCGGTTGAATTGCTGGAAGAGGATGTCGCCAATGGCAATTAAGAATTAAAAATGAGGAATGAAGACTAACACTTCATTCCTTATTTTTTGTCTTGACTATTACCTAAAAAAGTGAATTTCAGTTAAGATTCGTTAAAACCGTAGGCTGCTCGTCATATCGGCTTAATTTGTGATATATATCAAATTACAAGGGTGATATTCCCTTTGTACCACAGCTAATACTCGTACCATGAAAAAGATATTTGGCTTTTCCGCACTTGCATTGGGCATTTGCTTGACTTTGCTTGCTTTCAAACCCGTAGAGGACAATGAAGCGGTAAAAATAAATTGGATGACTTGGGAAGAAGCCATTGAGGCAAACAAGAAAAGCCCCAAGAAAATTTTCGTGGACGTTTATACGGATTGGTGCGGCTGGTGCAAGAGAATGGATAAAACGACCTTCTCCGACCCCGGCATCGTAAAAAAGTTGAACCAGAACTTTTACGCCGTTAAGATGGATGCTGAAATGAAGCGTGAAATCAAGTTCAACGGTCATACCTTCAAATACGTGCCTAACGGAAGAAGGGGTTACCATACCCTAGCGGCGGCATTGCTGGATAACCGTTTGTCATTCCCCTCTTTTGTGGCATTGGATGAAAACCTCAAGCGTATCAGCATCATTCCGGGTTACCATGATACGGCGGGGCTTAATCCCATCCTTGATTTCGTCAAGGACGAAAAGTACCGTACCATGACCTACAAGGAGTACGAGAGTACCCTCAAATAATTTTGGCTAGTAACATTTATAATATTCAGGAAGGCGCCCTACGGGGCGTCTTTTGTGTTTAATACTCTTTGGATAAAATCGTGTTTACCACCTGAATAACTTTTTCTATCCCCCGGGAATTTTTGGGCTAATTCCAACTTGATTTTCTCGTATTGTTTTCTCAATGTAAGGTTAGCATTAAGGGAATCCCTAAACTTCAAGTAATTGTCCCAAACCTCAGTATTTTTTTCTACGATATGAACATGATGGGTATTTTTTCCATCTTTTCTTTTTACGAATAAAAAACCACCATTCTCTTCCCTGAAACCTCTATTCTCTAATTCAAGGTTTTTTAAATCCGTTTCATAATTCGAAACTTCATCCAAGGATGGAAGCCCGATTAAAACATCTAAAATTGGTTTTGCGGATAATCCATGAATTGCGGTAGAACCCACGTGCACAATATTTCCACCCGGGATTCCTATTTGAATTAATTGCTCCTTAAAATCAACGAATTCAACTTCCCATTCGGGATTAAAAGACACTAACAATACTTGATTTTTCTCTAGACCTTTCATCGACATTCGTATTCATTCTTATCAATTTTCCTAACATCAAGGGTTGTATCGTATTTTTCAAGTTCCTTGAGTAATACCGTTAATTCCCTATCCTTCTTATCCCCATAAAAAGATTTGATTATCAGGGCATTCTCCTTGCTTTCAATTACTTTATACGGTGAATTGTCTATAATAAGCATGGAGCTAATACGTAAGCCTTTTCTCCTGATTCTATTTAGTGGTTTAATCCATTGATATTCTTTATAATTCCCTAGGAATTCTCCTTCATCATATATCGGTTTTTTCACCACTTTCACGGAACAATTTGACCTTGCCCAAATGAATTCTAAATATTCATGATTCGGAATTAATTGCTTCACCGTTTCCTTAACGTATTCATCATCGGCGGAAGACCATAAAGCTACTTTGTATTTCAGGAAACAAGCTTGAAGAAATTCATCTACAAAAGGTCTTTTATAGATAAAAAAATCACCAATTATAAAATCGGGTTCTGCCTCTAACTTCTTCGTTGTAGCATGGATTAGCGTCTCGTCTAAATCAAATATGAGAAGTATTTTCTGGGGAGAATTCATTTAAACGTGTTCTATTAATCGGAGTTCCAAAATCCTTTATAAAATACGAAAAAAACCAGACTTAATAATGGAAATTATAGGCAAAAATTAAGACGCGAAGCATCGCGTAACTACATCAAAAATAATTTAATTATTCACTCCTTCATTATTAATTATTCACTCCAAAACCTTTCCTTCCAAACTATAATACTTCAAGTTCTTCACGTCAAAAGAAGACGTATCCTCATTGTAAACCCTACAAGTATCAATCGGATTCATGTAGAGATGAAGAGACATGGCTTTACCCTCGGAAATGTTATTGAGGCTGTGGTACCCCATTTCATCGTTCATGTAGGAAATCCTGCCTTCTTTTAGGATCATGGTATGATCCTTTTGAGGGTGCCCGTTTTGATCTTCCGTGTAGCGGTATTCCTCTAAATCTCCTTGGAGCGCGTATACCCAACACTCCTCACCTCCGTGACAATGGATGGGCGTAATTTGCCCTTTATCCCAACAAAGGAGGATAAGCTCGTATTTCTCGGTACGGACGATGCAATTGCGCGTGTAGGTCTTGTCGGAAAAGAAAATGTAAGGTTCAAAATCGGAGACCGGGATGGTCATTCCCTTGGTAATATTCACGTAATCCTTACCGCAACAGGAAGGCAGTTCATCCAATAGTTCTTGAAGGGAGGAGATGGATTGTACCAACATAAGCCTAAAAATTGAAAGGAAAGCAGCAGCGATGCACTAAATCAAAACACAAAAAACATCCCGATTAAGCCCGTGTATCATACGGTTTTTAGCCTTTGCCCTTCCTTTTGTTCTCTCATTCTCAACTTTGCCACGGAATAATACGTTAGAAACCATGGGCGTCAACAGCATAAAGGTACGGACCTTTTTCCGTATTGTACCGGATTTATCAGCCCAAGGACAGCAGTGACCGCAAAAAAACAAGATATTTGCGTTCCTGACCGGTTAGTCGCCCACTACAAACACCTTTATACCGCATGCAGCAAGACCTGGATTTATTCCTGTCAATCGTTAATGATTTATTGGAAGACGAAAAACGAAACCCGGTGGTTAAACCCATCGAGGCGTCACGATTATTCGAAACCATAGATTTTGAACCCGGGGAACTTCCCGCACTTGAGGAAGACTTCAAGGAAACCCTTCGCGAAATCGTTCTTACCACACCAAGAACGGCAACGGACATGTTCTATAACCAGTTATTCGGGGGAAGGAATTCCAAGGCGATACTAGGGGACTTGCTTGCCGTGGTATTGAATAACAGCATGTATACCTATAAGGTAGCGGGTCCGATGATCGGTGTAGAAAAATCAATCTTGGATAAGATAGCCGGAATGATCGGCTACCCTGGGAGTCAAGGCGGAACCGTTGCTACCGGCGGCTCCATGACCAATTACATGGCAATGCTTATGGCAAGGGACAAATACGCCCCAGAAGCCCGGTACGAGGGAATCCCTCAAGGTATGGTAGCTTATACCTCGGAACTATCCCATTACTCCATTCCCAAAAACTCCGCTTTTATCGGTTTGGGCAGGAATAACCTCAGGATGGTAAAAGCGGATGCGGCAGGTAAAATGGACGTCCTTGATTTGGAAAAACGCATCAAGGAGGACATTGCCGCCGGCAAGAAACCTTTCTTTGTCAATGCTACGGCGGGTACAACAGTACTAGGAGCTTTTGATCCGATTCCGGAAATTGCAGCCATCTGTAAGAAATACGATATCTGGCTGCACGTGGATGGTGCTTATTGCGGTTCCGTGATTTTTAGCCGGAAATACAAGCACCTTCTCAAAGGCGTGGAACATACGGATTCCTTTAGCGTTAACGCGCACAAGATGCTCGGGACGCCATTGACATGCTCCATTATTATCGCTAAGGATAAAAAACACCTCTACGATTCCTTTTCCAACGAGGCATCCTACCTGTACCAAACCCATCATGACGAATTCAATTTCGGGAAAACCTCCTTCCAATGCGGCAGAAGGAATGATGCCCTTAAGTTTTGGACCTTGTGGAAAGCGGTAGGAACCGTAGGTCTTGAGAAATTGGTGGATCGTCAATTCGAGTTAGCGGAATTTTGCCGGGATTACATCAAGAAACACCCGGATTACACCTTATACTCCTTCGATGATTCCATTTCCATTTGTTTCAATTACAAGGACATTCCGGCAAGGGACATCTGTACCGCCTTGTACGAGGAAGGTGAAATCATGGTAGGCTACGGTTCCCACAAAGGCACCGAGTTTATCCGCTTGGTTACCATCAATCCTTCCAACCCGGATGAAACCTTGCTTCGTTTCTTTAAGAAGCTAGAGGATTTTTCCGGAGTGCTTGAGGGCTAGTGCGTAAATTAAGGCACTACCACCACCTTTCGCATTGTAAAAGGTATTTCCCGAAGGAGAATTCGAAGTTCTGGGCAATGGTATTCCCTTTATTATCCTTGGCGGGTATCCATTGAGGCATGTTGCAAACCGTCTTCATGAGGGCTTGATCCACGTCGTCCAAGCCTGAGGTTTCCAAGAAGTGAGGATCAATAATGAAGCCTTCCTTGTCAATGGTAAACCTGATTTTCACCAATTCTACTCGTTCCTCGATTTCATCAGGAATGACATCAACGGTTTTTGCCTCTAAATACTCCTGCATCGCCGTAATTCCGCCGGGAAATTTGGCCTCGTAAATAGGAATCATGGTCAAGGTAAACTTCATCTGTCTTGGTGGATTGTCTTTCAGGTTATTCTTAGGCAAGTAATCTACTAAGAACTCTATATCGCAGTCGTTGGTACATTGTTTTAATAACTCCAACTGCGCCGAGGTAAGATGATGGTCATCCCCCACTTCCGTCCGGGTTTCATCACCGCAAGTAGTATTTAAGGCGACGGAATAATATTCCCCCACCCATCTGTGTCGATATAAGCGAAACAAATCACTTAAGGTATGTGAATGCTCCAAGGAATCAAGGGTGATAAAGTCATGGGTACCCTCAATCTTTTTAATGTCGACAGGCTTGATTTCAACACCGGCGATGGGCTGCGCAAAAAGATGGCTCACCCCCAAAAGGCAAATAATAGTAATTAGATTTTTCATGCGCCTAAAGTATTCGCTTGCCTATTGAAATGACGTTAATCTTTGTAAAATAATGTAAAATCGAAGTAAAAGCCGTGCATCGGGGCATCGTTTGGGATAGATTTGCGGCATGCGAACGCATTTAAGCATAATTACTTGTCTTTTTCTTGTTTCTTTTTTTCCTAGCGACATCCTTGCCGCATCCGGAAATTCGGTCGCGGATCAGCGCCTTGAAACCGGTATGCGGATGATTGGGCATCGCTTATTGCTTTGCGTGGAGGACCGGGATTCCCGCATTTTACCGGTGGAGGAGCAAAACGGCTATTATGGTATCCGGTTTTCGAGTGAAATCGAAATGGTTCCGGATGATATCGTGGACGTTATCGGGACGGTGATGGAGGAAACGGGAATTGCCGAAGAATACATGGTTTCCGTGGAGCAATGCCAAAAGGAAGGAATCGTTTATAGCTTCGAGGTCAGGAAAAGAAAACAATCCTCTATCGTCCCATGTACCGGAAGAATACTACCAAAGGATTGCTACATCGTTTGGATAAGGATACTAGATGATATCCCCCTCCCGAAAATGATTCAACCCGCAGCAAAAAAGAATAACTTCAACGGATATTATTTACTTTATATCATTCCTGTATTCCTTTTAACTTTCCTCTTATTTATATTAATAAGAAAAAGGAAGAAACAAGAAAAGGAAGAACATATTCTCTCCATCGGAAATACAAGATTTGATACCCGTCAGCTCAATTTATTGACCAAGATTGGCCCCGTGGAATTATCGCACAAGGAAGCGCAATTGCTTCTTGTTTTATATAGCAATGTAAACCAAGCCGTGGAGCGACAAACACTTCTTCGTGAGGTTTGGGATGACCAAGGGGATTACGTAGGTAGAACCCTTGATGTTTTTATCTCCAAATTGAGAAAAAAATTCGATGCTGACCCTAGGGTAAAAATTGAAAGCGTACGAGGGGTAGGATATAAATTGATGGTCGTTTAATTCAATTTCGGGATACGGATCCTCATGATGCTTCCTTGGGGTTCATTATCCAAAACGGAAATGGTGCCTTTTAAATGATTTTCCACTATTTTTTTACAATTCGCTAAACCGATACCTGTCCCTTCAAATTCGCGTTCCGAATGAAGGCGTGTAAATAGTTTAAAAATTTCATCCCTTTTTTCCACCGGGATTCCGATACCATTATCCTTTATCTCGAATTCCGTAAAATTGGATTCTTCCTTGGAACTTATATGAACACTAGGATTATCGCTTCTATTATATTTCAATCCGTTCTCGATAAGGTTTTGGAAAAGGACGCTAATTTTAGTTTTATTACCTTGAATAGAATGTAATTTATCATGGGAAATTTTCCAGTTGTTTTCACGATTGGTAAGCTCGTATTTAATCAGCTCAACCATATCGTTGGTATTTATTTCATGGTGTTCGATTTCCTGATCATTGGAAATCCGGGAAAAGAACAAAACCTCATCCACCATTTTTGAAAGGCGGTTTCCGCTATTGACGACGAAATCCGAATATTCCTCAAGATTATCCAGTTTACCCCGTTTTACGTCTTTTTCCATCAACTTGGCAAAGCTGTTCATTGACCTTAAAGGAGCCTTGATATCATGCGCGATTAAATAAGAAAAACGCTCTAGGTTCTCGTAGGACTTTTGAAGTTCCTCGTTACGCTCGTTGAGTTTTTGGATTAATTCTCTATTCTTTTTAAAATACCCCAATGAAATTTTCTTATAATAAATTAAACACAAATAAAATCCAAGAAATCCAATTGCGTAAACAATAGCTCGTTCAATAGGTATATAAGCATTATTATCAAAGTCGTATTCCGTATCTGCCACTACAAAAAATGACAAAACACTTAATCCTAAAATAAAAATCGAAATAAAAAAAACATCTCGTTCCGATACAAAAAAACCTATTGTTATGGATAATAAAATCAAGCTAAATAAAGCACCGAAAAATAAATTTCCACAAACAATGGTTAACAGGAATAGCGTTAAGGCATGTCCTACCACAAACACTAATTTGGAAAAATAAGGTCTTCTAAAATGATTCAGGAGTAAGGATAGCAGAATAACTCCAAAACCGCAAGGGTAAGTTATCCAGTCATAGTTTGTCCAAGAAAGGGTAATAAGATTTGTAGATAAAGAAATCACCAAACCAAAAAGATAAAACAACACTACCGCATTATATGTCCTTAAGGAGGATATCCCGGCAGGGCTCATTCCTTTGTGGACACCAATATTAAGCAAACGTTCCCGTGTTTTTAATAAAGCGGCTTTCATTGTGATTATTCAATCGTTCACACTAAGTCTAAAGCTTTTTCAAATCGCTAAGACACTTAATACGACTACCATATAACAAGGCATACGCAATAATTGGGCTAGAAATTAAATGGAGGTAATATACCCCTAGTCACAAAGGTAAAAAACTACATTATATAAGGCGCTTTATTTCAATGACAAGGACACCCTTCCTCGTTCAAAATCAATACCTACTACTCTGGCGTTTACATGCTGCCCCAACTTCAAGACCTCGGCAGGATCCTTAATGAACCGATCCGTAATTTGGGATATATGCACCAAACCGTTTTCCTTGATTCCTATATCCACGAAAGCACCGAATTTGGTCAGATTAGTTACGATACCGGGTAATGTCATCCCTTCCTGTAAGTCTTCCATTTTATGTATTCCTTCCGCGAACTTGAAAACCTCTGCCTCACCCCTTGGATCTAAACCGGGTTTTTCCAATTCTTCAATAATGTCCCGAAGCGTAGGAAGCCCTGCCTTATCCGTAACATAATCCTTAAGATTCACCTTGGACTTCACGCTTGGGTCCTTCACCAATGACTTCACCTCTTGTTTTAAATCCTTCGCCATTTTTTTGACGATGGAATAACTTTCAGGATGGACCGCCGAATCATCCAAGGGATTACTCCCTTCCTTAATCCGGAGAAAACCCGCGGATTGCTCAAAAGCCTTAGCCCCTAAACCTTTTACCTTTTTTAGTTCAGAACGGGAGGAAAAAGCACCGTTCACCTTTCTATATTCTACGATATTACTAGCCAATTTGGGTCCTATCCCGGAAACGTAACGAAGCAAGTGCGGTGTAGCCGTATTCAAGTTCACGCCTACCCCGTTTACCACGGACATCACTACCTCATCCAAACGATCCTTAAGTTTTCCTTGGTCTACGTCATGCTGATATTGTCCTACACCAATGGATTTCGGATCAATCTTTACCAATTCCGCTAAGGGGTCCATTAATCGTCTACCAATGGAAACGGCACCACGAACCGTCAAATCCATATCCGGGAATTCATCACGTGCCACCTCGGATGCGGAATAAATAGAGGCGCCCGCCTCGTTTACGGAAAAAATCTCCGTATCGGTTCCTTTCAAGAGATTTTGGAAAAAGCGTTCGGTCTCACGTCCCGCCGTTCCGTTCCCGATTGCCACCGCTTGGATTTTTTGTTTTTCCATCAATGACCACATCTTGTCCGAAGCCTCCGCGGATCTATTTTGAGGCGGATGAGGAAAAATGGTCGTATTGGAAACGTAATTCCCGTTCTCATCCAAGCAAACGACTTTGCAGCCGGTCCTAAATCCGGGATCAACCGCTAAAATCCGCTTAGACCCCAAGGGAGCCGCCATGAGTAATTGACGTAAATTACCTGAAAAAACATTGATGGCTTCCGCATCCGCCTTTTCCTTCGCCAATCGCTTGAATTCATTTTCTATGGATGGAAAAAGTAATCTTTTATAGGAATCCGTTAGGGCAAGCTCTACCTGCTCCGTACTTCTCCCGTTATTCTTCAGGAAAATTCTCCCTAGGCGATAAAGTGCCTTTTCATTATCCAACTCCAATCCTACTTTCAAGAATCCTTCCTTTTCCGCCCTTAAAATAGCTAGTACCCTATGGGAAGGACAACGATTCAAGGACTCGGAAAAATCAAAATAATCACGATACTTCCCCGCTTCATCCTTTTTCTTCTTTACCAAGGAGGAAACCAAGAATGCGTACCGTTCAAAGGATTGCCTTAAGGTATTTCTAGCCACCGCGTTTTCAGCAATCCATTCAGCAATGATATCGCGTGCACCGGCTAATGCGGATTCCGTGTCGGGGACATCCTTGTTCAAAAAGCGGGAAGCAGCTCTTTCGGGTTGTCTCTCATGTTGGGACATTAATATCTTGGCAAGTGGTTCCAAGCCTTTCGCCTTTGCCATAGAAGCCCTTGTTTTTCGCTTGGGCTTATAGGGCAAATACAAATCCTCTAACTCCTTGGAATCCCAAGTGGATTTAATTTTTTGCAATAAGCCGGGTTGTTTTATCCCTTGTTCTTCCAAGGAAGCGAAAATGGTTTCTTTCCTTTTTTCTAAATCATTCAAGGATTTTAATTCCGATTTAAAATCGGAGAGCACCATCTCATCCAAGCCGCCTGTTGCTTCCTTACGGTAGCGGGCAATGAAAGGTACCGTAGCCCCCTCACCGAATAAACGTATAACGGCATCCGTAATCCTTGGGGAAAGGTTTAGACGTTTGCGAAGTTGCTCCTTGATTTGCTCCATACCTAAAATTTGGCGGCAAGATAGCATTCAAGTTTGTCAAAGGGAATCAAAATCTTGCTAAAAAATTGACATTCCGGTGTCCGATAGCGCATATCCGGTAACAGCCAAATCGGTATATTTGCCGTTACCCAAATGATTGGAATAATAAAAGGAACACGTGTATGAGAAAAGTTTTACTCTGTATCATTTTCTTTTTGAGCCTTACGGCGATTTCATTCCAAGCAAAAAGCCAGTCCGTGGCAAGGGAGTGGAATGATTTATTGTTGGAATCCATCAGGAATGATTTCGCCCGACCCACGGTCCACGCCCGTAACCTTTGGCACGTTTCTTTTGCCATGTACGATTGCTGGGCGGTTTATGACCCTAATGTCGATACCTATTTCCTAGGGAAGACCATCGGGGATTATACCTGTGAATTGAATCCTTTCCCGATGCCGGATGATATCCATGCGGCAAGGGAGGAAGCGATTAGCTTTGCTACCTACCGGCTTCTTAGGCATCGCTTCCAATTTTCCCCTGGCGGTTTTGAAATGTTAATGGAATATGATGCCTTAATGGCTGAATTGGGTTTCGACACCTCCAATACTTCCTTGGATTATGAATCTGGGGACGCGGCGGCATTAGGGAATTATATCGCCAACCAAATCATACTTTACGGCTTAACGGATAATTCCTTTGAACAACAGAATTACGCCAATCAATATTACGCTCCCGTTAATAATCCTCTGGTAACGGATTTTCCCGGTAATCCGGACATGATGGATCCCAACCGTTGGCAACCTTTAACCTTGGACGTATTTATTGACCAGTCCGGAAACCCCATTCCTTTTGATACGCCGGAGTTCTTGAGCCCCGAATGGGGGAACGTGGATCCTTTTGCTTTGGGTGGAGAGGACTTAACCATCCATAAACGTGACGGAAACACCTACTTGGTGTACCATGATCCCGGAATGCCACCACAATTAGACACCACAGGCATGGTTAATTCCGATGAATACATGTGGAACTTCGCCTTGGTTTCCGCCTGGTCTTCACATCTGGATACCACGGATGGCGTAATGTGGGATATCTCACCCGGCGCATTGGGGAATAATGATATCGACGATTTCCCGACCGACCTAGCCGGCTACCAAGAATTTTACGATTTGGAAAACGGTGGCGATCCGGGGACGGGGCGTCCCATGAATCCATATACCGGAATGCCTTATGCTTCAAATGTTGTCCTACGTGCGGATTACGCCAGGGTCATTGCTGAATTTTGGGCTGATGGGCCGGATTCCGAAACTCCTCCCGGGCATTGGTTTACCTTACTGAATTACGTGAGTGATCACCCGGCTACGGTAAAGCAATTTAAAGGACAAGGACCGATTTTGGAAGATTTGGAATGGGATGTCAAAGCCTACTTTACCCTAGGCGGAACCATGCATGATGCCGCCATTACCGCTTGGGGCTGTAAGGGCTATTATGATTATCCCCGCCCGATCTCCGCTATCCGTTACATGGGTGAAAAAGGACAAAGTTCCGACCCTACCGCCGCAAATTACCATCCCGGCGGCGCTCCGCTTATTCCCGGTTTAATTGAAACCATAGAGCCGGGTGATCCCCTTGCCGGTACCGGTAATGAAAATGTGGGAAAAATAAAACTAAAGGCATGGCGAGGTCATGACTATATTACTGATACCGAAACCGATGAGGCAGGTGTCGGCTGGATTTTGTCCGGTAATTGGTGGCCATACCAACGTCCTTCCTTCGTAACACCTCCTTTTGCCGGCTATGTTTCCGGGCACTCCACCTATTCGAGATCGGCGGCGGAGGTTCTTACCCTCTTCACGGGTAGCGAATATTTCCCCGGCGGCCTAGGGGAATATAATGCCGAGAAAAACGAGTTTTTGGTTTTCGAGGAAGGGCCGAGCGAAGATATCATCCTTCAATGGGCGACCTACCAGGATGCCTCTGATCAAACTTCCCTTTCTAGGATTTGGGGAGGAATCCACCCGCCCGTGGATGATATTCCGGGAAGGATAATGGGTTACAATTTAGGGCATGACGCCTTTGAACTTGCCGAATCCTATTTCTACCGTGATTTAGACAACGACGGATTTTTTACGGATGTGGATTGTGATGACAATGACGATACCGTTTATCCCGGCGCCCCGGAACTTTGTGACGAGAAGGATAATGATTGCAACGGGATAGTAGATGATGATATTTCCGTATTCACCTATTATATTGATAGTGATAATGACGGCTACGGAAACCTAGCAATCCCCTTGGATACCTGCCTCTCATCTGCACCGATGGGTTATGTTGACAACAGTACGGACTGCGACGATGAAAATGGGGACGTAAATCCGGGCGCTTCCGAGATTTGTGATGAAATCGACAACGATTGCTCAGGTACAATCAACGATAATATTAGCCTTACTACCTTTTATTTGGATGGTGATGCCGACGGATACGGAAATTCCGCCATCACCCTTGATACCTGTCTCGTAAATCCGCCTGCGGGTTACGTGGCTAACCCGGATGATTGTGATGATTCCGCCGCGGACATGAATCCCGGCAACGCGGAAATTGCCGACAACGGTATAGACGAGGATTGCTCCGGTTTGGACTTGTTCGAGGAAACAAAAGTTTTCCCGAATCCTACTAGGGGTGAATTAACCGTCCACTACAACTTCCAAGGAACCTTAGGCGTAAGGATTTTTGCAGCTGACGGAAGAGAGATGGATGACTTCGATTACACACTTACCGAAAATCGTGTCATTTTAGATATTTCCGGTTTAGCGGGTGGTGTTTACGTCATTCGTTTCGAGGAAAACGGGGAGAAGAAACTCACCGAGAAATTCTTGAAACTGTAAGGCGAAAAACCTGTAAAAAACGGGGCTTCTCAAGTGTTGAGAAGCCCCGTTTTTGTTTTCCGAAACAGGAAACTTATTTCAATATCTTACTAAACTCAAGGATATCAGGAATATTATAATGAACTCTTCTTTTATAAAGCACTACCGGCATTTGGATGGACTTTCCTGAATACCCGCTTTCTTGTAAAAGGCTCCACATGGTATCCTTGAAACCGGTTCTTACGTCAATATTGTATTCCTTATATTTGATACCCCTTTTTTCCAAATCGGCGGTAACATAAAAACAACGATTACAACCTGAACGGGTAAAAACGATAAGCTCATTTCTATCCACATCCAACTTAGGCTTAGGAGCGGAAGCTATCGCATTGTTATTTCTGGTATAACGGATTTTTACCTTGTACTGCATGTATCCGTCAAAGGCAGTAAGCTTTACCATATCATATCTTGAATTAGCAGGTACTTTATGGATGACAGGATTAGGCTTATCCAAATTGTACCCGAATCCGGAAATGGAAAGTTCTACCTCATAGTCAAAACCGGAACGGTTATCGGCTACAAGAATGATTTCTTTTTCGCCGATACGTTTTTCAAAGACAACTACGTCTTTGGCGAATGATGAGAAGGTAAGGAGGGTGAGAACGAACAGAACAACAGATCGAAGCATCAAGACTGTTAGAATTGGATTGGTTTACAAAAAAACACGGGTGAATATTAATACCGTTTTCTCCTAGTTGTTTTCATCCGAAGCCACGCTTCGATAACGACGGAAAAACGGAAAGAAACATACGGAAGAGAGAAAAAATCCTATTTTTTTGAAAGCATCTTTTCCGGGAAACACATCCGATATTTTTATCAGATATAAATCCACTTCCGCTAAGCGATTGCAAAGGTAAACTTTTAGCCACGGAAACCTCTAGCTTTCACTGTTTTAAGAACTTCTTAAAATTTATTTTTTTTCGGATGTGTTGTAAGATTCCGATATCCGAATCTTGTAATATCAATCTTAAAGCTAGACTCTGATAGGCAATCGTGTTGCTATCTCATTTTGATACATTTAACTAAAAATCAAGACGTTAGACATTAGGCACTAGACACTAGACTCCGTTCTGTTACTTTAGTCAACAATTGTCTAATGTCTAACATCTAGCGTCTAACGTCTGAATAACAATATTTTAGAGGAG
>JAHDDF010000398.1 GCA_020629475.1 Saprospiraceae bacterium | reverse complement strand
TCATCTCCTATGAAAGTGTGGTTACCTGCCTTAATGGTAGTCGTATACTTTTCTCTTCCGATGGTCGCGATTGCCTTCTCCGCCATTTCTATTTTCTTTTCGATTCAAAAAAACGGGTTAATATCCCTGAACATTCCTCGGACATGATCCCGTAAAGGATCTTTGTTTTGGGATGAAGCAAATCCTTGCCGAAACGCATACACCCCTTTTTATCATCTTCCGCACCGTACACTACCGTCCCAATTTGAGACCAAGCCAAAGCGCCCGCGCACATTACGCAAGGTTCCAAGGTCACGTAAAGGGTACAATCCTTTAAGTATTTGCTTCCTAGATAATCGCTGGCAGCAGTAATGGCGATGATTTCCGCATGTGCGGTTACGTCTTTCAGCCTTTCGGTTTGGTTATGTCCCCTTGCGATTATCCTGCCGTCACAGACCACCACGGCACCCACGGGTACCTCGTTTTCCTCCCTGGCGATTTCCGCTTCCTCCAAGGCTTTCTTCATGAAATACTCATGGGAATGGACAACTATCATATCAAGTTAAACTTGTTCCGATATACGAATGGGAATAGGTGCGTAAGCGTACTTTCTTCCCTTTTGCCGTTAACACGAAATCCTCGAATTCCAAGGTGATTCCATCCACCACGGAAAGATCAGGTCTTTTGTGCGGGGTAATAATAACCAATGAAGGTGAAGACTCAAAGATTTTGGAACAAAGTGGATAAAGTTTTTCCTCGGGACAAAGATGCATCGCGAAGCTACAGATTACGCTGCTGTATTTTCCGGGAAGCCCTTCCTTGATAATCGTATCAAAGTCAGAATCGAAAAAGGGCACATCATGGTTTTTCTTAAAGGCTTCTTCCGTAAAGGGATCCATTCCTTCAAACGAGGAAAACCCTAGTTCCTCCAAAACGGTTGAAACCTCCCCGGCCCCGCAACAAAAGTCGAGGGTATTGGAATAATCCAGCCTTGAAGCATTATTCATCAATAATAAACGAACCTCCCTGTAATGGGGATTGGTATAGGATGAACCGAAACGGGCGTAATATTTCTCTACACCCATTTTCCGGTACTTATCGGATATTCCCTTATCCTCCATTGGCTTCCTTGGCGCGATTTTTCTCTACCTTCCTTCTACTCTTCAAAGGAATGTAATTATATGGGTGCGCTTTTAAATCCTCGCTTAAGTCCTTGACGCTTTTCAAGGTATCCTCAAGGTCTTTTACCAATTGATCATCCGTAATCAAGCGGTTCAATGAACCATCGCTGTCCTTGATCTTGGTGATCATCCCGTCAAGATTTACAACCGCTTTATCCACCGTAGACAAGGAGCCTTGAACTTTGGTAAGAGCCTTATCGGCACCGGCTAATGTACCATCTACCTTTTTCATGGTGCCATTCAACTGGTTCATGGTGCCATCCAAGTCTACTTCCTTGAACTTACGGGTCATTTGCGCGGTGTTATCCAGGATTTCGGTGATTTTAGCGTTACCATCCTTCAGGTTTCCGGAAATAGCGTCTAAATCATCAAAAATGCCCACTAGGTCGTTGGATGATTGTCCAAGGATATTATCCAATTTCTTGGTCATGGCGCTTAGGTTTTCTGTAGTTGCCTGAAGTTCGCGTAGCGTAACGGCAAGCGTCGTATTGTTATTCGGATCCTTGATTTGCAATTCAAGTGTATCAAAAATACCGCCCGCTCCGTCTTTGATGAGATCCAAGTAATCCTGTGGCGGTGCGCCCAGCATTCCTTCTACCATTCCGATTTTAACGCCTTGTAGATAATCGCCGTCTACGGCACAATTATTACCCTTACAATATTGATTGAATTTGACATCTATGATACTGCCTTCCAACAAACCACCTGAGGCGATATTGGCAAAAGCATTCTTAGGAATCGCCAAATCACTCTCTATATCCAATTCGACCACCATAAGATTGGCGTCGGTTTCCTTGAAATAAATATCTCTTACCGTACCGATTTGGACCCCCCGGTTCATTACCGAAGCGGAAAGGGCAAGCCCGGATACGTCGGGATACTCCACGTAAAATATACGGGAGCTCTTGAGCATGTTTTTCCCCTTGATGAAATTAAAACCCCAAATTGAAAGGGCGATGGTGATAAAAGCGAGGATTCCGATTTTTACTTCGTTTGCCATGTGGATTATTTTGATACAGGCAAACGTCTTACGATTGCCTAGGGTTTTTTATCCTTGCGGATTCCGTTTTCATACCGAATAACGACGGCATCGGGGAATCCGTGTTTTTGTAACCATTTTAATTCGGCATCCGCCTTTTGGCGGGAACCTTGATAACCTTTGAGTACGTAATCCCGATTTCCGTCGGGATATGCCTCAATCACAATTCTGGAAGCGACTTGCTTCCATTTACCTTGATTCAAATCTACCTTCTTTGTGGTAGATTCCAACAAAAGCCCAAAATTAACATTACCCTCCGTAGTGACAAAACCACTGTCCGTTTTTCCTGATTTGTCGGGATTTGAAGTTGGTTTTTCCTTGGGTTGCCGCGTTTGTTGTGATTTCCACTCGGAAAAGGCGCTAAAAATATCCAATGCTACCTTATCCTTACCTGCCTCGGTAGAAAGCATTTTTCTTTCACTCCCATTGCTCAGGAAACCCGCCTCGATTAAAACACTTGGCATCGCGGTTCGTTTCAATACAACGAAACCCGCTTGGTGAATTCCCCTACTTTTTCTACCGCTACCTTTGAATTTGGACTCGATTTTTTGCGCTAAATCCAAACTTTGATCCAGATGGGCATTGGTAAAAGAATTCGCTAAAATTCCGGAAAGGGGATCATTTTTGGATAAACCATATTCCTCGTAGCGGGATTCATAATCATTTTCATATAAAACGGCATCGTTCTCCCGTTTCACTACTTCTTGGTTTTCCTCCGTCCCGTCAATACCTAAAACATAGGTCTCCGTTCCTGAAACGGAGCCTGATTTGAAGGAATTCAAATGAATGGAGATAAACAATTCAGCATCGTTATCATTCGCGATTTTAGCCCGCTTATGAAGGGGTACGAATTTATCGTCCTCCCGGGTAAGAACAACCTTTACCAAGGGATAATTACTCCTAATATATGCCGCCAACCTTTTGGTAATGGATAGTGCGATATCCTTTTCAAAAGTACCGCCCGGCGCTTGTGTACCCGTATCCTTACCGCCATGCCCGGCATCCAAAACAACGGTACTTAGATTATAGGTATTCCAATCCATCTTAAGAACAGACGGGGAATATGCCATAATTTCGGCATTTACCGAAGGAGCCGCAAATCTATGACTCGCAAAAGCGATGGATTTATTCTTTGAAACAAGCCCCTTATGTTCCTCAATTTGGGCATAAGGATTACTTTTGTCGGGCAACTCGGCAGTGTTAAATGAGAAGGCGCCAAGCTGCAAACCAAAAAGGATTAGCGTTACTGTTATCAGTAATCGGTTCATTCCGGTGATTCATTCTAGTTTTCCACGAATGGTATTTCGTCGTATTCTACTACAAAAATAATGCAAATCGACGTGAGGTTTTTGTTAACGGTTGTTCTATTAAGCAGTTTCGCCTTCCTAAACCCAAGTTTAGGGCAGGATGACCGCGGGAACAAACCTCGCTCAAGACCGGACGAGCCTGTCCGGACGGTCTTTGAAAAACCTGATTCCACGGTTATAGGTAGAGATTCCATCCCTCCTTCACAAGTCGCCGGCCCTGGTGTTGCCTCCCCTGTTCCTGATTTTCAAATTAGCCCGGACGCCATCGAGGACAAGGTGGATTATAAGGCAAAGGATTCCATGGACTTGGACGTGATTAACGGCATCATCTACCTGTACGGGGAAGCTGAAGTCAACTATGGTGA
>JAHDDF010000397.1 GCA_020629475.1 Saprospiraceae bacterium | reverse complement strand
ACCTTTTCCGATAGGGAGCCATCAGGAAGAAAAGCCCCTTCTTTCACGATTTTCCCTTGCTCATCGAATTCCCTGAATTCAGCAAGGTGCCGCCCGAAGTGGTTGGACGTTTGGAAAATGGAAAGCGACTTGATTTTTACACGGGTTTCCATGCGGAAGGAGATTGTTGATTACTAGAATCAATTATCATGCCTTAGCTAAGAACCCATAGTACGTTTAGAAACCCTTTTTTAGTATTTCGAGGTTCAACGAAATTAAGACTTTATGATATGTTAAAAAACTTATATGCGTAAAAAGATCGAATTTATAAAAAGCATTTCCCTTCACCCCTGTAAGTAGGGGAGCTATCGGTGATTTTTCCTTCGGATACCCAATGCAATTCCTTGAAATGCTTGCACAATTCCCCCGCCTTGCTGTGACGGAGGAAAACAGGGTCTCCTAAATCTAATTTTTCCTTGCCTTTATAAATGATCGGGGTTTGTACCTCACCTGCCATTTCATTCGCCACGAAAGTGGCTCCTAGGGGAAGATAAGGATGAGGGACTTTATCAAAGCCGTGTGTTCCTGAAGCCACATAACCACCACCCGCGCAAGTTAGGATTCCCGATTCCGGTTTACGGACTATCTCAATAGCATAAGCGGCAGCCGGCTGATGCTTGAAAATCTTGTAATTATCGAATAAATGAGAAGCAAAAAAGCCGGAACCAACGGTAATTTCGGTTACATGATCCTCCATTCTCGTAGACTCCATGCTGCCTGTACCGCCGCCATTAACAACTTCGGGGGTAAAGCCTAAATCCAAGGCGAGTTGGCAAACTTCGGTTCTAAGCGTAGCCAGTTTTTTTATGGATTTTCCCTTGAGGAAGCTAATGATACCGTTCATCATCCCTTTTCCCTTGACCTTATCCCCAAGACCCGCGATTTGTGCTTCATAACCCATAATGGCACCTAAGCGCAGATGAGTGCAGGTCTTTATTTTTTTGAAAAATCCTTGTGCATCCTCCTTGGAACGAATCGAGCTTCTAAAAACCCCAAAGTGAATACCCGGAAACTTGGTACTCATATCAATATCCAAGCAAACCGGAATGGTAACATCATTTTCTTTCCCGATTTTCTCGATAATATCCAAGTGTTCGGGTAAATCAGCCATGAGATAAATGGATTTACCCTCCCTAAGCGCCGGGACAATGCTTTCGATATGTTGCTTTTGGGTATAGGGATAGGCTACCAATAGGTCATCGTAACCAAGGGACGCGAGCCACGCCGCTTCGTAAATGTTATAACACATAAGCCCTTGAAAAACATCCGAGCTTTTTAAGATATAATCCATTACCGCCCGGCATCTAATGGATTTCGTGGCAATCCGGATTTTCTTGTTTCCCGCTCTTCCTAGGATGTCCGAAATGTTTTGGTCCAATAAATCCCTGTCTACGAAAGCAAAGGGCATGGGTAATCCCTCAAAAACCGATTTATAATATTGATAGGTCTTCATATTTCTTTTTCCAATTTCCCTTACCCGGGTATATTTGCAACATTAAATATCTTTAATCTCTCTGAATAAAATGATTCAAAGAATCCAAACCATCTTTTTGTTGCTTGCTTCAGGAAGCGCATTCTCCCTTTTCCTAAAACCCATGGATTTTTTCGAGGTAGATAATAACCAAGGTTTACCCGCGGATGCCATGTTGTATGATAAGGTTTTTGAAGTCAATGACCATATCATCATGCTTGTTTTAGTGGTACTTGCAGGAATTTTAGCCTTAGTAGGGATTTTCTTGTTCAAACAGCGTGATAAACAAATGATGGTTTCCCGTTTGGTGACCGTCGTCGGCATCCTTATCATGGTTTTGGCAGGCATCCTTTTCACTATTGATTACAATGCTTTGACCGGAAATACCAACATTACCGGCGACTATGGATTGCTTTCCCCGATCCTCCTGATAGTTTTTGCCGTATTGGCAACACGATTTATAAAGAAGGATGAAAACCTTGTCCGTTCAATGGATAGGTTACGCTAAATTTTGGTAATTTCAAGACTTCCGGTGATACGTCGGAAGCATTTACTTTTAGGCTCAAAGGCTTACCATGAAAAGATTATTGCGGAATTTATTCCCTAGCATATTGCTTGTTTTTTTCTTGGCGAATCAAGCGGAAGGACAAGTAGGTATCAATATCCTAAACCCGGATACGAGTGCCGTTCTTCACTTGGAATCAACGGATCGGGGGTTTCTCCCTCCAAGAATGACAACCCTCCAAAGAGACGATATCTTTGAACCCAAGGAAGGTTTGCAAATCTTCAACACCACGGATAGTACCATGCAGTACTTCAATGGTGATTGTTGGTTGCACATGTACCAAAGGGATTGTGATGATTGTATTTTTGAAATTACTCCATCAGCCATAGCGGGTACAATCGACAGGGTAGTGGAGGATTCCATTTCTTTTACCATCGATGTAGAACAAAGCAACGGTGATCCGCAAAACATCGCTTTTGCCATCGCTTCCATGCTACCGGACGGGGTTACCTATAACATCACTCCGAATCCTCTTTTCTCGACAGGGACGGTAACCGTTACTTTCTATGCGACTCCTTTTGCGCCTGATGGTACTATTCCCATCGTTATACAAGCACTTTGTGGAAATCAAACCACCAACTTGATTTACTCCTTGACCTTGACTCCTTGTTATGAGGTCTATGTCAATAATACTACCACCAATTACGATTTATCCGCTGATTTATACACGGTTTATCCTTCCTTGAACCCGAGCATCCCCGTTTGTGTGGTTTCCTTTGTGGAAACGGGGGTTTCAGTAACGGGAACGGATACGGCTATTCCGGCTTATACCACGGGTAATCTTCATCCGAACTCTATTGTCGCCCTCGTTAACGATGGTAACATTATCGGTAAAGGTGGCGCGGGTGGAACCGCGTATGACCCGGCTAACGGGACTACCGGTGACGGTGAAAATGGAGGAACGGCTGTAAACCTAACCGTAAACACGGATGTCGTTAACAACTTCAATATTTACGGCGGTGGCGGTGGTGGTGGTTCCATGGGCTTCGCTCTTACTTTTGATTTGAATCAATTTAACCCACCTATTCCATTACCGACCTTAGGTATTCTTATCGGTGCCGGTGGAGGTGGTGGTGCCGGCGGCGGAACCGGAGGGAATATTCCCGTTATTATCGGTTTAACCTATTATACACCCGGACAGGATGCCACCGCCGGGCAATTTGGTATATCAGGTGATGGAGGGGTTCTAAATACGCCTATTGATTTAAGCCAAGGACCGGCTACCATTATCCTTAATCCGTACGTGATCGGGGGTGATGGTGGTGAATACGGCTATCCCGGAACCCAAGGGGTATTTGGTTTAACCTTGGATGTTTCCGTTACCATTAATATTCCTTTTGTAGGAAATATCACTATTCCTGTTGTTCAAGGAATTAATATACCCATTCCCGTTCCCGCGCCCCTTGCAGGTGAGGGCGGTTTCGCTATTAAGCGTAATGGTAATACCACGAATGTTCCCGATAACTTATATAACAACTCCAACTTGAGAGGACAAGTAGGAAACTAATCACCAAGAAGTAAAGAAAATGAAGCATTTGAAACTTGCTGTTATTGCCTTGGTCCTTTCCGCGATTCCTTTTGTGGGCTTTGCGCAGTTCGAAGGTGAAATAAAAATGACGATGACCTCCCCGGTTAATGGTGAGAAGTCCGAAATGAATTGGACACTTAAAAACGGTGATTCCAGATTCGCGGTCAAGAGTGAAACCAAGGACGGAACCTTGAATTATGAACTTATCGCAAAGCAAGGGGAATCCTCCATTTGGTTCCTTTCACAGCAACCAAGCAAGGCGGCATACAAAATTTCCGCCTCGCATTTGGATAAGCCT
>JAHDDF010000396.1 GCA_020629475.1 Saprospiraceae bacterium | reverse complement strand
TGGATTTGATTTGCGCGGAACCACCCACACGGGATACGGAGATACCCACGTTAATCGCAGGACGTACACCGGAGTTGAACAAGTTGGACTCCAAGAAAATCTGACCGTCGGTAATGGAAATTACGTTGGTCGGGATATAAGCAGATACGTCACCCGCTTGGGTTTCAATGATTGGAAGTGCCGTTAAGGAACCTCCGCCCTTCACGATACCCGCCTTTTTCAAGGACTCGGGAAGGTCATTCATGTTATTCGCGATCTCGTCATTATTAATGACTTTTGCCGCACGCTCCAACAAACGGGAGTGTAGGTAGAATACGTCACCCGGATATGCCTCACGACCCGGAGGACGACGAAGCAACAAGGATACCTCACGGTACGCCACTGCCTGCTTGGACAAATCATCGTATACAATCAATGCCGGACGTCCTGTATCACGGAAGAACTCACCGATTGCCGCACCCGCGAACGGAGCGTAGAATTGAAGAGGAGCCGGATCGGAAGCGGAAGCGGAAACGATTACGGTGTAATCCATCGCGCCGTTTGCCTCAAGAACACGTGCTACACCGGCAACGGTGGACGCCTTCTGACCGGAAGCCACGTAAATACAGAATACGGGCTCTCCTTTTTCGTAAAATTCCTTCTGGTTAATAATGGTATCGATTGCGATAGCCGTCTTACCCGTTTGGCGGTCACCAATGATAAGCTCACGCTGTCCACGACCGATAGGAATCATGGAGTCAATCGCTTTGATACCCGTTTGAAGGGGTTCGTTTACCGGCTGACGGTAGATAACACCCGGCGCTTTACGCTCGATAGGCATTTCATACTTTTCACCGGTGATAGGACCTTTACCGTCAATCGGTTGTCCTAACGGGTTTACTACACGGCCCAACATACCCTCACCAACATTGATGGAGGCAATACGACCGGTTCTTCTTACGGTGGAACCTTCCTTGATACCATCGGAGGAACCCATCAAAACGACACCCACGTTATCCTCTTCGAGGTTCAACGCGATGGCTTGTACGCCATTGTCGAATTCAACAAGTTCACCCGCTTTGGAATTATTCAAACCGTAAACGCGCGCGATACCGTCACCCACCTGCAATACGGTTCCTACCTCTTCTAGTTCGGTAGCCGTATTAAAGCCGGACAACTGTTGTTTCAGAATCGCACTTATTTCATCAGGTTTTACGTCAACCATTATTCCGAGTATTTAAAATGATGAAGTATTGCTACTAGGATAATCCTAGAATTCTTTAGTGTATTGATTTTGGGCGAATTCCTTGCGCAACAAGGCTAGCTTGTGCGCTACGCTGGAATCATAGCGTTTGTCATCGAACTCGATAACGAAACCGCCGATGAGGTTTTCATCCACGGCTACCTCCAACTCTACGTTATCATCCGTAGCGTCGGAAGCTAATATCTTTGCTTTGAGTGCTTCAATAGCATCCGCTGACATGGCTTTAGCCGTGGTCAATTTCACATTGGAAATGTGCTTCATCGCACGGTACTGCACCTCAAATTCCCTAGCGATTGCCGGAAGGAGTCCTTCCCTACCTTTACGAAGGATGATCCCGAAGAAAGCCTCGGTTAATTCATCCAATTTTCCGCTGAAGATGGAATTGAAGATATTTTGCTTCTTGTCCGATTTGATAATCGGGCTTTGGAGCATGAGGGAGAAATCACGGTTTTTCGCTACCTCCTTAAAAAGTTGGAGGTCGGAAAGAACACGCTCGATCTTGCCTTGCTCGCCTGCCAAGTCCACAAGGGATTTAGCATATCTGGAAGCGATTCTCGTTACACTCATTTTCTTTCAGTTTAGTTAGACCTAATATTCTTGTTACAAGAAAGAAGGACTAGTTCAACTTGATATCGTCAAGAAGGCTCTTTACGAAATCGGTTTGTGCCGGATCCGCTTTCAACTCCTTACGAAGGATTTTTTCAGCGATTTCCAAAGCCATGTTACCCGCATCGTTCTTGATGGTAACCATAGCCTCCATCTTACGGTTTTCGATTTCTTGAAGCGCGGAATCCACTTTGGTACGGAATTCCTCGTCGGCTTTAGCCTTTTGTTCCTTACGGTACACCTCGGCTGCTTCCTTGGCTTCCAAAAGGATTTTGGAACGCTCCTCCTTGGCTTGGTCGAGTAATTTCTCGTGCTCCGCTTGAAGGTTTGACATTTCCTCACGCGCCTTCTTGGCTTCGTCAAGTGCGGATTGGATATCATCCTCACGCTCCTTCAATGCCTTAGCGATAGGCTTGAAGGCAAAACGGCTCATCAAGAACCAGAAAAGTGAGAAAATGATAGTAGTCCAAATCAACAATCCCGGCTCCGGGATAAAGGGATAGAATTTCGCAAGAAACATATCTCTGATGTATTATGGTTTCGGGTCAATGACCCTTGTTTGTTTCAAAAGGAGGGCGGATGCACAACCAACCGTTACGCGGTTCCGCCCTGTTACTTCTCTGATGGGAAGCTCTTGATTATCCAAGTACGAATACCGCCAAGATAATAGCGATAAGTGCCGCACCCTCGATAAGAGCTGCCATCAAGATCATGTTGGAGCGGATGTCACCTGCTGCTTCTGGCTGACGTGCGATACCTTCCATGGCTTTACCACCGATGGTTCCGATTCCAAGTCCTGCGCCGATTACGGCAAGTCCTACTCCGATTGCTGCTACGCTCATGATAGAGAGTTTATAATGAATTATTAATGATGTGCTTCCTCTACTGCCGCGCTCAAGTAAGCAGCGGTCAGGATACAGAATACGAACGCTTGGATGAATGCCACCAACAACTCGATTGACATCATAAACAGCGTAAGCGGCAATGCCATAAGCAAGCCTGTGATAGAACCACCCATAGTACCCATTTCACTGGTTGTAGGTGCTCCACCGAATATAAAGATCAAACTCACGAAGATGATGATTACAATGTGTCCTGCCGTGATGTTGGCGAACAAACGAAGCATCAATGTCAATGGTTTGATGAATACACCCATGATCTCCACAGGTGTAAGGATAATTTTAACCCAAGCAGGAACGCCCGGCATCCAAAGGATGTGCTCCCAGTAGTGCTTATTACCGCTAAAATTCACCACGAAAAAGGTGAATAGAGCAAGCACCATGGTTACACTCAAGGAACCGGAAACGTTACCGGAACCCGGGAAGAATGGTATCTGGCCAATGAGGTTCAATCCTAGGATGAAGAAGAAGATGCAAAGCAAGAAAGGGAGGTACTTGTTTGCCTTGTGCCCCAAGAAGGGAACAGCTACCTCGTCACGGATGAATACGATTAGTGGTTCAAGAAAGGATTGGATTCCTTTGGGAGCCATACCTTTTCTTGTGGCGTAAGATTTAGCCGCCTTGCGGAACAAGAAGAATAACAAAAAGAACACCAACAACATGGTGAAAACATTCTTGGTAATGGAGAAATCATAGAAGGAAGTAATTCCACCTCCTAACATTCCGCCGTCCAAGGTTGATTTTTCGTGAAGCTCCCAGCATTTCTCACCGTCCCAAGCCCAGAATCTTGGTAATTCTTTTCCTTCTTTCTCTACCTCCTCGTGGGCATAGCCCTTAATCTCTACTTTACCCATGGGGAAGGAAGGATCCGCAACGCGCATTACCGTACCGTGGTACATTACGTATTTATCAATTGCATACTTACCACTACCGTGTCCTTTATTACCGAACTTGGATGACATCATTACCTTGAATCCGTCATCGGATTTCAAGAAACAGGGAAGCGGAACGTAGAAATCACCGAACACATGGAATTGATTGGCATCCATGATGTGGTGAAAGGCAACCTTTCCGGGTGAATAGGAATGATCCTGATCAGGATTCCCGCATGGAACATGAGCATGTCCATGACCGTGGTCATCACCATGAGCATC
>JAHDDF010000395.1 GCA_020629475.1 Saprospiraceae bacterium | reverse complement strand
AAATCAACATGAACTGGGAGAACCATAGGTAAGTCCAAAAGATGGAGAAACCGAATAGGTACTTACCCAAATCGTGAAGGTGCTCACCGGAAACGAAGGAGAAATATCCCCTTGATTTCAAGTAGATAATAGTTAGGATAATCATACATACCGCGGATACCAACCAAGAAGCGGTAGAGTACCAAGCAAACATGGTAGAGTACCAGTGTGAATCGATGGACATTACCCACAACCAAATACAAGCCGCGCTGGTAAATCCGCCGAAAGGCATGAAGAACGCGGAGATGTATTTCATCATCTTATGCTGCTTGTAGTTCTTGTCGCCGTTCTTATCCTCGTCCAAGGAAAGATTACGGAACCAACGAGCGCATACGTACCAAATACCCGCGAAACCTAAGGTTGCAATCGCATAGAAAATAGGATTCAAGAACCCTGACTTCCCTGCGATAATGTAATCGTAGCACTCCTCATTCGCCGGATCAGTGATGCCGGGGAAGTTCCAGTGGTATAGATTATGCCAGCCCATGAATACACCTAGCATCACAAGCGACAGTAGGATAATTCCCGGTAAAAGGAACTGGGCTTTCGCTTCCAATAAACGCTTCCATACCGTGTGCCAACCGGAGTACGCTAAAACCTTAGCGGCAAGCAGGAACATGGAAATGAAGGCGATTCCGGTAAAGAATACGGAGTTATGAAGGAAGTTTGACCAAAAACGGATATTGGCATTCTCATCTTCAAAAATCGACCCGCCGAAATAGGTTAACACCAAGCTAATTACCCCAATGGCAATCATACCCAAGAAAACCATTCTTTCACGTCCGGTGAATACGAATGTTTCCTTTACGTCGATGTCATGATGACTATTGTGTCCCATTATAATGGAATTGATAAGTTATCGTTTGTTTTGTTTACTGCCCAAGGATGGTTACCTCGGTTCTTCTGTTCTTGGCTTTACCGGATTCAAGACGGTTATCACCCACCGGCTTTGTTTCACCATAGCCTTTGGATACCAATCTTCCTCCTTCGATGCCTTTCGCCATCAAGTAATTCCTTACGGATGAGGCACGTGCCTCGGATAATGAAAGGTTAGCACCATCATCACCATCGCTATCGGTATGCCCGCCCAACTCAATTTTTACGCTACCGTAAGAATCAAGAAGTGCCGCAAGAGTATTTAATTCAATCTTGGACTTCGCCTCCAAATCAGCGGAACCGGTCTTGAAATAAACATTTTCCAAAGTGATGGTTTTTCCGACAGCAGCTCCTTGTGCATGAGCATCACCATGATGATCTCCTTCATGACCATGACCGTCACCGTGGTGACCTTCATCATGACCGTGTCCGTGACCGTGATCAGCATCACCTTTATGCTTATCGGCAGTACCGAACAATCCTTTGAATTCCTTAGCCATCGCGTTGTTATCCAAATCAACGGAAGCATCCGTATCAGCATATGGAACCGCCCAACTATTCAAGGTATTCTCGTATTGGTCATATGCCAATTTCTTATCCTTTGCCTGCAATGCACGGATGTAGTGGATTACTTGCCATCTTTCCTCATAGGAAAGCTTGTCCTTGTAGTTACCCATCACACCTTTCCCGTACATAATCGCATGCATGTAGCGTCCGTTTTCCGCATTCACGAATTCGTCGGTCAAGTAGTTGGAAGGAGCTGCAGGATAAGCACTGTCATCTCTAGCAAGATAACCCGCACCATCACCTTTCTCCCCGTGGCAAATGCCACAGAAAATATTATATAGCTCTTTACCTCTAGCCAAACCGTCCTCGGTAATCGGGAAAGGATTATTTCTTAATTCCGGTGCGGTGGCTGCGTAAGTACGTCCTTCCTCGGTATCAGGGATGTAATAAGGAACGACACCATTTAAGGGCACGTTAATGGAATTAATTTGGGTTTCACCTCTAAGCTCCGCAAGGGTTCCTTCGAGCTGGTCACCGGTGGTACCAAGTGCGGCAGCATAACCCCTAGGAACGGTACCGTTCACCGGACGATTGTGCTTGGATAAATCCTCAACGGTTTTTACGGAGGCGGCATCCCAAGTATTTTGGTAGTACTCGGTAATTACGTTCGCCTCATAGGCAACGGAGTGCCCCATGTCAGGCATGTATTCACTTCCCGGGTGGTTTCCGGAAGCCGGGGAACAAGCTTGGAACGAGATAGCTACTGCCACCGCGAATACAAGCATCAATATTCCTTTATTTTGTTTCATTTCGATATACATTGAAATGTTGGAATCAAATGGTTTTCGTGTTCACTTCCTCTGCACCGGTCTCCTTGAAAAAGGACTTCAAACCGCTGATTTTATCGGAAGAGGCATCATTTACGTTGAATGCGATGCAGAACTTATCGTCCGTGATTCTATCATCCAAGCGAGGCAATTCTACACCGGGCGCCATTCCGCAAATGGTGTAGAAGGTAATAACCATACCCACGCATGCGAAAAGTACCGTAAGCTCGAAAGTAATCGGGATGAAAGCAGGAGCGGAGAAATATGGCTTACCACCGAAAATGATTGGCCAGTCTCTCGTAAATACCCATGTCATGAACCCGAAGGCAATGGATGTACCCGTAATCCCGTAAATAAATCCGGCGATGTGCAGACGGGATTCACTGAGTCCCAAAACATCATCCAAACCGTGAACCGGGAATGGGGTAAATACTTCCATGATTTCGAGGCCCTTTCCGTTTGCCGTTCTAATGGCATCCATCAGGATTTCCTCGTCGTTGTAAAGACCGTAAAGGACTTCTTTATTATTGCTCATGGTATTCTAGATTGAATCTTTTCTTCAATTCGGTTTAGGCAACCGTTTCTTCTTGCTTATTATTCTTCTGCTCAGGCATGTACGGGTTCTCACCATAGTACTGATCACCACCCGCCTTAAGGATGGATTTAATTTCCGCGATGGCAACTACAGGTGCTACACGGGTAAAGATCAAGTAGAAAGTGAAGAAGATACCGAAGGTACCCAAGTAGATACCTACCTCAACCCATGTGGGTACGTAGTAGGACCAAGAAGAAGGAATATAATCGCGAGCCAAGGTAGTGGCGATAATTACGAAACGCTCGAACCACATACCGATATTCACGAAGATGGACATCACGAAAGTGATGAAAATGCTACGACGTGCTTTCTTGAACCAGAAAATCTGCGGGGAAATTACGTTACAAGCCATCATACCGAAGTAAGACCACCAATAAATACCTGCAGCACGGTTATAGAATGCGAATTGCTCGTATGGATAAACGGAGTACCAAGCGATGAAAAGCTCGGTCAAGTACGCCACACCTACAATCGTACCCGTCAACAAGATTACCTTGTTCATGGATTCAATGTGGGCAATGGTGATGTAATCCTCAAGCTTCAAAACTTTCCGGGTAATCAACATCAGCGTTTGTACCATCGCGAAACCCGAGAAGATTGCACCCGCAACGAAATACGGCGGGAAAATCGTGGTGTGCCATCCAGGAATAACGGAAGTGGCGAAATCGAATGATACGATGGTGTGTACGGAAAGTACAAGTGGTGTCGCAAGTCCGGCAAGTACCAAGGACAATGCTTCCCAACGTTGCCAGTGCTTGGCGGAACCGTTCCATCCAAAGGAAAGAATGGAATAAAGTTTCTTTCTGATTCCCTTTGCACGGTCACGTACCGTAGCGAAATCAGGTACTAGACCCGTATACCAGAACAATAGGGATACGGTGAAGTACGTGGAAATCGCGAATACGTCCCAAAGCAATGGAGAGTTGAAGTTCACCCAAAGCGGTCCCCTTGTATTGGGATAAGGGAAAATAAAGAAGGATAACCAAATACGTCCCATGTGGATACCCGGGAACAATGCCGCACAGATTACCGCGAAAATGGTCATCGCCTCAGCAGCACGGTTTAC
>JAHDDF010000394.1 GCA_020629475.1 Saprospiraceae bacterium | reverse complement strand
TCCCTGAGAAAAGAACGGCGGATAGCTATAGGGTAGCTCTTGCCAAAAAGAAAATCGAAGGATTCGTCGTGAATTTAGATGGCGGAGAGGATTAGAAATAGAATTGTAAGAGTTCCAAAAATCCGGAAAGCATTTCGGGGATACAATCCCGGAATGCTTTTCTATTTTTACGGTGGTTAATTACTTTCCGGCAAAACGAGCCTTCAAAAATTCATATACATGAAAAAGCTTTTCTATTTCGCATTGGTTTTATCGTGCGGGATTATGCTTTCCTCCTGCGGCACCTCTAAGGAAATTACCTTCAAGGGAATGGAGAATGTTAAATTCAAGTCCGTGGGAACCGACGGAAAAGTCAAGGTAACAGCGGATGCGGTCATGCATAATCCAAGAAGGCCAGGGGCGAAGCTAACCTATACGGAATGTGATGTATTTCTTGAAGGAAAAAAAATTGCTGAAGTTGCCCAATTGAGGGAACTAAAGGTTCCGGGAAGAAGTGATTTTAGTGTACCATTGGAGACAACGGTTTCCCTTCAATCCGTACTCGGAAATTCATTCAAGTTGATGAAAAAGGCATGGTCTGATGGTACGGTAAACGTAAAACTTGACGGTGCCGTAAAAGTAAAGGCATTGGGTAAGACCTTCACGGTACCGTTTATCTCGGAAGAAGAAACACCCTTACGCTAAACCAAAGCAGCATTCCCTGTCACTAATCGTTATTTTTTTACTAAAAACAAGATGGGTTTCCCTAGGAAACCCTAGTTTTCTATATTTGCTGCCTTTATACCCGCAAAGGGAAAAGCTATATAAGCTATGGACGAAAACAAAAAACAAAAAATCGTTTTTAAGGATAAAGACGGTAATTCCTTTTCCATCCCTCCCCAAGGAAGCCTAGGGCTCCTCGCCTTAGGGGATATCGGTTTAACTGCTTGGCGACAAGTCAGGGAGCAATCAAGAGCCGAGAAGCGACAGGAAATCATTGATAAGAAGAACAAGAATAAGGCATAGTTATGTCGGGACAAAAGAAGAAAGTGGTACTGATTGGATGGGATGCCGCGGATTGGAAAATCATCAATCCCATGTTGGCGCAAGGCTTATTGCCGAATCTTCAACAATTGATACAAGATGGAACCATCGGCAACCTAAGGACCTTGGATCCACCATATTCTCCTATGCTTTGGACTTCCATGGCAACGGGAAAAAGACCCTACAAGCACGGTGTATTAGGTTTTACGGAACCAACACCGGACGGTAAATCCGTACGTCCAACGATGGGAACGAGCCGTAAGGTTAGAGCCATTTGGAATATGCTTACCCTTGAAGAAAAGAAATGCCATGTGGTAGGGTGGTGGCCTAGCCATCCCGTTGACAAAATCAACGGTGTAATGGTTTCCGATTTATACCAAAAGGCAAAAGGTTCAAAGTTTGATGAATGGATCATGCCTAAAGGCACCGTTCACCCCGACGAGGAATCCGAAAAGTTCGCGGATTTGAGGGTGCATCATGAGGAACTCACGGGTTCAATCCTTCAGCCTTTTCTCCCGAATTTAAATAAAATCGATAAAGTAAAAGATAAAAGATACCGTTCGGTAGCGAAGGTAACTGCGGATTGTTCGTCCCTCCATGCGGCTTTTACCAATATCCTAAGAACAAGGGAATATGATTTCGCCGCAATTTACTTGGATGCGATTGACCACTATTGCCACGGTTTCATGCGCTTTCATCCTCCTAAAAGGGATCACATCCCACAAGAGGATTTCGACAATTATTACAATGTAGTTACCGCAGGATACCGATATCATGACATGATGCTTGGGCGGATTATGGAGTTAGCAGGAAAGGATGCCACTATTATGTTGGTTTCCGATCACGGCTTCCAACCCGATGAAATGCGTCCAAGGGATATACCCCAAGAACCTGCCGGTCCCGCATACGAACACAGTCCCTACGGGATTATCGTTGTTAAAGGCCCCGGCATCAAGAAGAATAAATTCGTTTTTGGTGCATCCGTAATTGATGTTACACCCACATTGCTTACCCTTATGGATATGCCGGTAGGGGATGACATGGACGGAAAAGTGCTCCTTGACATCTTTGAGGATGAGCCGGAAATAAAATCCATTCCTTCTTGGGAGGACGTCCCCGGTTATTGCGGAAAAGCAGGAAAGGATGATGACCTTTCGGATGAGGATGCGGAAAAAGTAATGGCTCAATTGGAGGAATTGGGTTATATCGAAAAACAAACGGAGGACAAGGAGAAACGTCTGAAACAAACCATTGATGAGTGCGACTATAACTTGGCTCGTTCTTATCTCGATGGGGGTTTAATCAATGAGGCAATCCCGATTTTGGAAAAATTATTTTCCGAGAATCCGGGTACGACCCGATTTGCCATTAAACTTGCGGGATGTTATCAAACATTGGGTCAACTTAAGAAGGCTAGGGGGATTATTGATCACCTTAGAAATATTGAAAGCTATACCGATGTCGTTCTGGATGTAATGGATGCCGTTTTGATGGTTTCCGAAAGAAGGCCTCTTGAAGCGATCAAGTTATTCAAGGAAGCTGAGGGTAAGGTTAATCCGCACCAATCCCGAATTTACATGCAAATCGGGATGGCGTATCTGCAGCTTAGCCGTTGGGAAGATGCGGAGCGTGCCCTTCAACAGGAACTCAGTCTCGATTTTGACAATGAACACGCACATTTTATTCTTGGAAAATTAATGCTTCAACAGCATAAATTCGAGGAGAGTGTGGCTTGCTTCATGAACTCCCTGAATTTGGATTTCAACCAACCTATTGTTCATTCCTTTCTAGGACAGGCATTATACCAACTGGGAAAATACGAGAAAGCTGCCGAAGCACTTGAATTATCCGTGGATCTATATCCAAAAAACACCAGCCTTTATCCCATTTTATCCGATATATACAAGCGCCATCTTGGAGATCCCGAACGAGCTCGGTATTATGATGACAAACTTCAAGAAATTGAAGTTCCTCTTATTTACGTTGTCTCGGGTTTACCACGCTCCGGAACATCTATGATGATGCAAATGCTGGATAAAGGAGGCTTAGAACCCTTTACGGATAAAAAGCGTGAGGCTGACGAGAATAATCCTAGAGGATATTATGAGCACGAAGCCGTAAAAAATCTTGCTAAGAATAGTAAATTCCTAGTTGGCGCAAAGGGCAAGGTCGTGAAGGTAATTGCTCAATTATTGCATCATCTACCTGCCAAATATCGATACAAGGTAGTATTCATGGAAAGGGATTTAGACCAAGTGGTTTCCTCCCAAAACAAAATGATTACACGCCTTGGTACAGAAAAGGAAAAAGATGAAAATCGCAAGGAACTAAAAAGAACTTACGAAGATCAACTTGAACGGATCCAAAAATGGGCTTCCACTTCTAAAAACGTGGAAATCATGTATATCAATCACAAGGAGGTCGTGGAGTCCCCATTCGAGGCATCAATGAGGGTTAATGAGTTTTTTGGATACGAGTTACTCCCTGAATTGATGGCTATGCAAGTCGATGGAAGTTTGCATCGAGAAAAATCCTAATACCTAACTGTTATTTATCTATACTTTGTATATTGCTTAGAATAAATATTGCTCAATATGAAGAAAGTAAAAAAGTACACTCAAGAAAAAGTGAATCCCGCTTTGGAGGAGAGCTTAAATGCTTATTCCTCCGGTGTAAAAGCTTACCGAAAGGTAATGAAAAAAGGGGCTAAAACCCTAGCGGTTGGTTCCTTGGCTTCCTTGGCCCCATTGGCGGCTAGCGCTCAATGTGGAGGTCCTCTAACCGGGACAATTTGGTTGATTAATGGTAACCTTACCGCACCAGGTAGTTTACCGATATATTTACCAAATCCTCCCGGCACAAATACCGCAACCGGGAACCCTCCGGGAACGGGATATTCCAA
>JAHDDF010000393.1 GCA_020629475.1 Saprospiraceae bacterium | reverse complement strand
ATTACTTATGATTTGAGCGATAAAATACGAATACCTTATTGTAATTTTATCGGAGAACGACCTAAATAGTTACCCTTTAATTTTTATTTTTAAACAATGCATTTCACTCCAACCGCTCCGCAAAACCCTCCGGCTTCGCATAAGCAAATTTACCCACCAACCTAGAAACAAAGTAAGCATCCAAGCCGGAAACCACCAAACTTCCCGCTCTTTCCAAATCAGGTCTTCCTTCATCGGAAATAAAGGAGTCGGGTATCCTGATATTATCAATCTCCCCGATGATTAAATGAGTTCCGTTTAATTCGATTTTTATTTCCTCCCGGAATCGTAAACCGATTTTTATCACTGCCTCATTTACGAAGGGCGCCGTAAACTCCCCGAAGAATTCAGGAGTCAAACCCGTTACCGTAAACTCGGAAACTTCCTCCGGGTACCGCGCACTGGTTTGGTGCGCCTCCGATAAAAAGGATTGATGAACATGGTTGACCGTAAAAGTCCCCGTCTCCCTGATATTCTCTAGCGTATGCCGGGCAACCGTATCCGGACGGTTAATGAAGCCCATCAATGGTGGATTGGAACCAATATGCACCAAGGAGGAGAACATGGCGAGATTCGGTTTTCCCCTTCGGTTTCGGGTCCCGATTAGATTAGCCGGACTGAACCCGGTAAGCGCGTTTATCAAATTTACGCGGTATCGTTTGTCGAACTTTTCAATGTCTTCGGCGGTAATGACCATTATTTCATATTTTGCGGATGACCAACGGGGTTTCCAGGCGTTACTATATTCCCCCTTTAGCAGTCTAAATAGAGAGCCAACAAATTTGTTCATACCATGGCAGACTTATTGAACCCGGAGTTAAGGAATTTGCGAAGTCAACTTGATGAAATCGTCAAGGACTTGCACAGGATGACTTCCGATATCGGAAACGAACCCTTGGCGCAAACCGTAGGGGAACTCCGTAACCGCATCAACGAACCGTTCATGTTCGTGGTGGTGGGAGAGGTAAAAGCAGGGAAAAGTAGTTTTGTCAATGCATTACTCGGACATGAGGTTTGCAAAGTGGCGCCGGATCCTTGTACCGATACCATCCAGCAAATCCTCTACGCGGAAAACGAGGAGGAAATCCAAATCAATCCCTACCTGAAGAAGCTATACGTTCCCGCGGATATCCTTCGGGAAATAGCCATCGTTGATACGCCCGGGACCAATACCATTTCGGATCATCATCAAGAAATTACGGAGAGTTTCGTTCCTGCCTCGGATTTGATTGTTTTCGTTTTTGAGGCTAAGAATCCTTATCGTCAATCCGCTTGGGATTTCCTGAATTTTATCAAGGACGAATGGCGCAAGAAAGTCATTTTTGTATTGCAACAAAAAGACTTGATGGAGCCGGAGGACTTGGTCATCAATGAGCGTGGTGTTTTTGATACGGCGAAGAAGAAAGGCGTTAATAATGCCAAGGTATTTTCCGTTTCCGCGAAAATGGAACTCAAGGGGAATTCCGAGGAAAGCGGTTATCCGGTGTTGAGGGATTATATCGGTGATAATATTACAGGCGGAAAAGCACCGGTCCTGAAACTGGAAAATAATATCGATACCTCCTTGACCATCGGGGATAGGATCAATGATGGCTTACGCAAAAGAGAGGAGCAATTGATTTCCGATAAGGAATTCAGGAAGGACGTAGACCAAACATTAGGAAGCCAAGTTGAAAAGTCGAATTACCGCGTGGATGTCTTGACCGAGAATATCCTAGGTGCATATGACCGCGTTACCGGTGAAATCGGTGATGAATTGGATCAAGGGCTTTCCTTCTTTTCCTTGTTCCGTAAGGCTTTCGTTTCTATTTTTTCCAAGAAGGATTCGCCCAAGGGGTGGATTGATGATTTGAAATATCGCTTGGAGCATGAATTGAAGGATCAGCTTACCGAGAAGTTGAACGCCGGTGTAAATGATCTAACCGATTCCGTTTCCAGGATGGTGTCCATGATCGACCTAAAAATCAAGTCCAATAAAACGGTTTTAAATAATTCGGACGAGATTTTCAGCCACATCGCCAATAAGCGGAATAACGTCATGGATGAACTCCGTGAGACCTTCAACAAATTCATGAACCGCTCCGAGAATTTCGAGGATAACGAGGTCCTTCCTTCCGACGAGAATTTCTCACCCAATATCGCTACCGGCTCCGGATTGGCGGTTATCGGTGTAGTACTTGCGGCAGTGGCGCATGGTTCCGTTTTTGATATTACGGGAGGCATTCTTACCACTGTCGGGGTTCTCTTTGCCGGAATTACCGTGGGTATAAAGAGGCGCAAGGTTTTATCCGCTTATTGGGAGGAAATCGAAAAAGGAAGAAATAAATTACAGTCCGAAGTAGATGATAGACTGAAATTATACGTTTCTAATATCAAGGACAAGGTTATTACCAATTTCCAAGAGTTTGACCTCATGCTTGAAAAAGAGGAGCAGCAGGTTCGTAAAATCTCCGTGGAGCACCATAAAATCGTTACCCGTTTGAAGGGAATGAAAGAAACGGTAGCTAAGGAGATTGAGGTAATGACTAAATAATTGTTCAATTACGAATGAATCAATTACGATAGTAGGACGCATGAGAATATTGGGACTGCTTTTATTGTTGGCTATATTTTTCCAAGGAAATGATTCCGTGGTTTCGTGGGATAAGACGGATCATGATTTCGGGGAATTGGAATACGGAAAATATACCTACGCCACTTTTGTTTTTACCAATGTTTCCAATGAGCCTTTTACCATAGATAATGTCCGCACCTCTTGCGGGTGTACGGCTCCTTTTTACCCCGAACGGGAAATCCCGCCACAAGACACCGGGCATATCGTTATTGAATATGATTCCAATGATATCGGTGAATTCGGAAAGTGGGTGAAGGTGTATTTTAGCAACCAAAGAAAAGCTGAAAAACTCTACGTCGAAGGGAACGTGGTGGAATAATCATATCCTTCTTTTAGTTTCCTTTTTCTATCTTGGAATATCGAAAACTCGATATCTACATATCATTATATCTGACAAAATGAAAAAGGTAATTTTATTTATTGTTCCTGCATTCCTCTTACTATGGTCTTGCGGTGAACGACAACCCATTGGTCCCAACCTAAATGATAATCCTTATTCCGCGGAGGAAGTCAAGGCGGAATCCGATAAGGCTAATGCCATGTTTGATCGCCTCTTTGACGAAGCGGTGGACATGAGCCCACAATGGAAAGGATATCTCGGAATCAAGGATGAGGATTTTAATCGTTGGGATGAAATTTCCGAGGATGCGGATAAGGCTGATTTGGCGTTTTACAAGTCCGCCATGAAAACCGCTAAGGATAGCATTGATTACAATAGGTTGGATGATGAAACCAAGGTTTCCTTCAAGCTTTTTGAAATGTGGTGCCAAGGAAACATCGACAACTATGACTGGCGGGAATATTCATATCCCGTAAACCAGATGTACGGTCTTCAATCCGAAATGACCGCTTTTATGATCAATATCCATAAGGTTGAAAGTTATGAGGATGCCTTGGCGTACTTGGAAAGACTGGAAGGAATGGGACCTCGCTTAATGGCGGGTATTGATAAATTGAAAAGAAATGAGGCGGCAGGTGCCGTACCTCCCAAATTCGTTTTTGACCACGTAATCCGTGATGCAAAAAATGTAACGACCGGATATCCTTTCCAGAAGGGAGAAAAATTATCCGCTCTTTACGGGGATTTCAAGATGAAGGTGGAACAGTTGGATATTTCCGACGAGAAGAAAAATACCTTGATGCTTGGTGCGGAGAAACGTCTGATGACTTCCGTAGGAAGCGGATTTAAGTCCTTGGTTGAATTTTTGGAAGGTCAACAAAAACGTGCCACTGAGGATGACGGTGTTTGGAAATTCCCTAAGGGAGAGGAATATTTCAATTATCG
>JAHDDF010000392.1 GCA_020629475.1 Saprospiraceae bacterium | reverse complement strand
GACCGTTTCTTGTAAAGGGGGAGTTAATCCCCCTTTTTTAATACGGCATATTGCCGAACGTTTATACCGTAATTCTCCACTTCCGGAATTTTATCTTGTCCTCCTGTTTTAGTGGTTTCCGTTTTTCCCATAATGATTTCAAAAAGGATGTAGTCACCTTTCTTTTCATAGGTTGCCAATGCTAAACTTCCCTGAACGGCGAATCTACTCATCAATTTATTGCCGGAATGGAAGCAGTCCAGGATAATGGAATTTCTCTCATCTATCTTGTAGAGTCCCTTCTCCTTATCCACGATGATAAGCTCGTATTCCCTTGAATCCGGTTTTTCCGTTTTGTAAACGATATTCCAGCGGTAAACTCCCGTAGAATCCGTGGGTTGGATGTTTAACTCCATATCCAGTTCCGTTTCGCCGGAAGGCAATTCGGTTCCCAAAATAAGTTTACCCGAATAATTCCCGACCCAGCTTTCGGGGAACGCCTGTCGTTCCTCTATTAAGGGAATTTCTTCCTTTAGGATGATGTCCTCCTCCACTTTACAAGACAATATGGATAGGCAAAGCGCCAATCCTAGAATCCATTTCGCTTTCATTGATTAATTTTGAGCCCGTTTTAAAAATGACCTTTAAGTAAAAGGTATAAAACCCGAATCTGATGATACGGAATTTAGCATTAATTACCCTAGGATTTATCTTGTCATTTACCGCTTCGGCACAATTGCCGGAAGGGTATTTCCAACAAGAGGTAGCATATACCATTGATGTCTCCTTGGATGATACCCTGCATCTCCTTTCAGGGGCTTGTGATATAGAATACGTCAATAATTCCCCTGATGCATTATCCGAGATATATCTCCATCTTTGGCCAAATGCCTTTAGGAATAGATCCACCGCATTTGCCCAGCAAATGTTGGAGAATAATGATCGGGAATTCTATTTTGCCGACAAGCAAAAGTTAGGGGGCTACAAGGACATTGACATAAAAATCAATGAATCGGCAACGGAGTGGAATTACCACGAGGGAAATTTTGATATCGTATTAATCAAATTGGTTTCCCCGCTTCAGCCCGGTGGGAAATTGACCATCAATACGGGTTTTGAAATGAAAATCCCCGATTCCTTTTCCCGTCTGGGGCATGTGGGACAATCTTACCAAATGACCCAATGGTACCCCAAACCCGCCGTGTATGATTTGGATGGTTGGCATCCCATGCCTTACTTGGATCAAGGGGAGTTCTACTCCGAGTTCGGTTCCTTCGACGTAAGTATCACGTTGCCGGATAATTATGTGGTAGGTGCTACAGGAGTACTCCAAACCGAAACCGAAAAGGATTTCCTGGAAAAGAAAATTATCGAGACACGAGCCAAGATTAAGAAAAAGGAATTTACCAATAAGGAAGCTGTTTTTCCTCCTTCCTCCACAAAGGGGAAAACCATCAGGTATACTGCCGAGAATGTCCATGATTTTGCTTGGTTCGCGGATAAGCGATTTTACGTTAACCGTGATCAAGTAGAGGTAGGCGGGAAAAAAGTGGATACCTACGTCATGTTCACGGACAAGGAATCCAACCTTTGGACGGATGCCATAAATTATGTCAACCGCTCCGTTCTTTTCTATTCTGAGCAGGTAGGGGATTATCCCTACCCGCAAGCAACGGCTGTACAAAGTGCCTTGAGTGCCGGGGCAGGGATGGAATATCCCATGATTACGGTAATCGGTTTGTCAGGTTCTAGGAAAGCGTTGGATGAGGTAATTACCCATGAGGTAGGACACAATTGGTTCTACGGCATCCTCGCAACCAATGAACGGGATCACGCTTGGATGGATGAAGGATTCAATACGTTTTACGAAGGACGTTATATGAAGAAGAACTATGAAAAAACGTCTTCTTACCTAGGCATGGATAGGATTGCCGGTGTACCGGATAATGAGGCAAACCAGCTTACCTTCCTCCTGCCCATGCGTCGTCATACGGATCAGCCTATTGATACCAAATCCCAAGATTTAAGATTATTGAACTACTGGACCAACTCCTATGATAAACCCGCGTTTCTACTTCGTTATTTAGAGGCTTATCTAGGAACTGAGGTATTTGATGCCACGATGCACAAGTACTATGAGGTATGGAAATTCAAGCATCCTAGACCCCAAGACGTAAAACGCCTGTTCGAAACGGAAACCGGTAAGGATCTTTCTTGGTTCTTCGGGGATTTAATTGGTACGACCAAGCGCCTTGATTACGCGGTGAAGTCCTTAAAGGAGGTAGACGGGAAATACGAGTTGACGGTAGTGAACAAAGGAGCAATTCAAGCACCTTTCCCGGTTCAAAGTATCACGGAAGAGAAGATTCAAGAAACCATGTGGTTTGAAGGTTTTGAAGGGGAGAAAACCCTTACGATTCCCGCTTCCGGTTTTGATAGACTAGCGATTGATTACGCCAAACAAAGTACGGATATCAATAAGCGTAATAATTCCGTTTCCGCAAAAGGCGGGAAAATGGAACCCTTGCAATTCAAATTCCTAGGTGGGGTAGAGGACCCTGATCGCACAACCATATACTATACGCCCATTATTGCCGCTAATGCCTATGACGGTTTTATGGTAGGTTTAGGATTGTACAATACCGCTCTTCCCTCCAAGCGATTCGAATGGGCAATCGCGCCCATGTTTGCCACAAAATCCAAGGACTTGGCAGGTATCGGGAACTTGAAATTCCATTCTTATCCAAGCGGTGGAATCCAAAGGATCACCGTAGGTTTAGGCTATAAGCGTTTCCATCATAACGAAAATGATTTTATCCAAGAGGAGTTCGGTATTGAGAACAACTTATTCTCTTATCAAAGGATTAAGCCCTCCTTGGAATTGGAGTTCAAGAACAAGCGCGCCCGGGATAATAAAAAACAAACCTTGGAGATTGCTTTCCATGCATTGCAACAAGAGTTTACCGGTGATTTGACCAACAGGGATACCATTATTACACCAACTGATACGACGGTAAATGTAATTTATGACGGTCATGACAAGGATTGGTCCTTCATACCGACTATCACTTATCGCCTTGAAAATACGAAGACATTGCACCCTTACTCCTTGATGGCGAGATTAGAGCAGCAGTCCTACCAAAAATTCGGGGAAAACGCCGGTTACCTGAAGTTGTCATTGGAAGGGAAATACAAGTTCCGTTACAAGGAGAAGAAGGCATTACACCTAAGGGCATTCGTGGGGTATTTCTTGTGGAATACGGAACGTAACGCGGGTAATGTCTCCAATTATACCGTAGCGCGTGGTTCCTTCTCCATGTTCGGGAACGGGTTCAGTGATTATTTATACGATGATTACTTCTTTGCCAGAAATGCGGCTACGGGAATAGGAAGCCAACAAATCCAACACACCGGCGGAGGATTCAAGACACCAATTTCTTCCCAGTTCAAGATTGGTCAAACCAATGATTTTCTTGCCGCCATTAATATGAAGTTTGACTTACCGATGGAGTTACCCGATTGGATGCCGGCTATCCGTCCGTATTTGGACATGGGATATTTCCATGATGCCCAGCCGACGGCTGACGGTAATACCTTCGCGGATGGATTATTGGTAAGCGGGGGAGTTGGCTTGGAGTTTTTGGATGGGGACATAGGTGTTTATCTTCCATTGTTTACCTCGAAACGAGAGGATGACCCGAATTCCTTAGGGAATATTCTTGAACAAAGGGGAGGATATTTAAGCAGAATCGGGTTCACCATTAATTTGAGCCGTTTGGATCCCTTTAAATTCGCGTACGGCTTCGACTTATAAACATAAATGATATCGGAGTGTGGAAATCTCCTTGGGGTTTAAAATCTCAAGGAGATTTCACGTAATGATAACTTACCTTTGCGCCTTTGATAGGCTGATTGAAAATCAAGACAGCTTTTGAGAGAACAATCAATTCGATTTCATGATTATCCAGGACGTAAAGTTATTCTCCGGAAC
>JAHDDF010000391.1 GCA_020629475.1 Saprospiraceae bacterium | reverse complement strand
TCTAACATCTAGCGTCTAACGTCTGAATAACAATATTTTAGAGGAGCACCTAGTTAAAAATCCAGCAACAGATTTGCCTAATTGAGCCTTAATTTAAGCCCGGTATGCTTACGATAGAAAAAGTTGTAAAATTACTGGATGATCATTATTATGAAATATTGTGTTCACACCTCTCCTCCGTGAACGCTACATTTCCTCTACGCCTCATCCAATCCATTAACAGGGACATCAATACCGAGCAGTCCTCGGATGAGCTTTGCCAATTGGTGTATGATGATAAGTCCGAAAGGAGTAAACGCAAATTCTTCCAATTAGCGCACCACACTTTTAGGCTCACCTCGTTCCTTAGCAAAAACTACCCTTTTTATTTACTTCCCAACATCAAGAAAATACAAGGCGCCATTAATTCGGGGGAGCCTTCTACGGGCTTTAAGCTTTCCGAAATCACCTTGGACTTAGCAAAAAAAATAGAGGACAACCGAACTACCTCCTTACTGCTGGGCATCATGTCTCGGCAAGCACACCTTACGGAATCCTATTCCTTGGCGTCCCAGTATTTGGACGAACTTCAAACCTCTCTTCGGCACGAACAGGAGTTGAATGAGATTTACGCACGGATTGCCAGAAGGTTCAACGCCAAGAATAAACCCTCAAAGGTTGCGGACGTGGAGGAAACCCTACGCTTTTTCGATTCTTTTGAAGAAAGTGAATCTTTTCAAGTCCGAATCCTTAGCCGGTACGGGCATTGTTTCGCCTTATATTTTTTGAATCGGGAGGAATTTTATTCCGAAAGCGTATTTGAATTCCTAAATGATATTGAGGAACAAATCAGGAAATATAATTATATCGTTTTCCCCTTTTTAGAGGACCTATCATTCAAGGTATCCTATTTAAAAGCCCGATATCTGCTTCACAAAATGGATATTCCATTGGTAATGGAAGAATCGGAAAATATTTTGGAAAAGAGCAAGGAGGTCTTGTTTTGGAATAGTTTTAAAAACTCCCCGGAGTTATTTGCCATAGCTTTCCAAACCAGTTTTTACTCCACGAATTTTATTTCCGCCTATCTTTTCGGGAAAAGCGATCAAGTCCCCAACACCGCAAAACAACGGATACTACAATTAAAAAAAAGGTGCGAGGAGTTTTTGGAATCAAAAAAATGGAACGCGGACTCCACCCTTTTGCAAATTAATATTCGTTCCTTCTATTGCATGTTAGGGCTTCTCTCGGATGATGAAAAAGAAGTAAAAAACGCGGTAGGGCTTATGGAATCCACCTTAGTGGAATTCCAGCAAATCCCATTTCATTTTCATATTGATAGTTTTCTTGCCTCAATGGTAATCGGGTATTTCAAACTTAAGGATTACAAAAACGTGGCAGGTACTTACAAACGTTACCGCAAACTTGCGGACGGCAAAGCCGTCAACCATGAAAACGACATAACCATCCACGGTTTTTATTATGCCGCCCAATGGCTTAGCACCCAACGCAAACAATACGTCTCCAAATTCAAATCCGTTTTGGAAAAAACCGACATCCCAAACCTAGAGCCCACGAATAGGTTATTACAAGATATTGCCAAGGCGATTAAGCTTCCGCTTAGCATCAGTTCCTCCTAAAGTATAAAATAAAAAAGCCCCCGAACGGAAAGATCCGTACAGGGGGCATATATGAAAAGGTTAGTTATAGGCTTTTGCCATGCGGTTAGTAACGAACCACCCGCTGCGTTAAGGATTCCGTTGCCGTAGAGATACGGATAAAATTCACCCCTTCCGTCATTCCATCAGAAGGGATATTGAATACCTCTCCAGTGCCATTGAATTCAAGGACATTCAACAATCTCCCTGTCCCGTCCATAACCTCAACGCTTACGCTTTGTTCTCCTTCCACTATAAGGTTTAATTGTTGCCCTCCTTGAATTAAGGTAGGATAAAGATTGAAGGAAAGCCCCTTACCGGTTTTTACGGAAACCACATCTGAGTACGAGAATCCACCATCGTAATCGGTTTGCATTAGACGATAATAATGCATTCCCGGGAATACGTTTTCATGGAGAAAATCGTAGGAGGTTCTTTCAAGCGTGGTTCCTTGCCCGGACACCTTACCAAGCGCTTCGAAATTTCTACCGTCCGTACTGTATTCAATCGTAAAGTAGTCATTGTTTTCTTCGGATGCGGTAATCCACTCCAACTCCACGTCCGCTCCCTTAGCTTGAGCGGTAAAGGATACCAATTCAACCGGAAGCCCGGTAGCAAAAGAATTGGAAGCGGTACAACCATTATCATCCGATATAACTACCGTATAAGTTCCCGGATTTTGAGGAACGATGGTCTGCCCGGTTTCGGTTGGCAGAACTCCGTTTTCATCATACCATTGGTAAGTTGCCGCCACCGTGGAAGAAAGTTCAATTCCCGCTTCCGTAATCATCGGCATCGTAGCATCCGGTTTCGTGGGCGTCGTCCCTGCGGTTTGCACATCGAAAAGAGTGCCGCCGTTGTTGACGGTAATGTAATCTTGGAATTCATCCCAAGCATCGCAATCATCTTTTAAGAAAAAATCCAACCAAGGAATCGCCATATCGAACATGTACTGGTGCTGTACGTTATCCGCTAAACCGCTAGCACAAAAGGAAAAGGTTTCGCCGGTGCTACAGTTAAAGCTGCCTGAGCTAAAACGACAGTGGGTAGCATCAAGAATTTCAACAAAAGCCTTGTAATCGGAATCAAGGGCATTGTAAAAATCAATCGGGGAATCACCTGCGGGTGTGATACAATCATTTTCACCGGCTATGCTTAGGGTAGGAATTTCATTATGTGAATCCACTACGCCTGCATCAATAGCCGCAGGATTCGTATCTACGGCACCGAAAGTTACGGAAGTAACAAAGGGGTGAGCCGTATTTTTTATACCCAACATACTACATCCTCCTCCCATTGAATGACCGGAAATCGCGGCACGTGTCCCGATATGACCGGAAATTATAGCCGGTGGATTGGCGCCCATGGTTTCGTTGCCAACAAAAACCAAATCCAAGCCAAAGTTAGAGTGGTTAGGACTAAGCCCCGTCTCGGTATCCGGCATAAGAACGATATAGCCTTCGGGAACCAAATTATCTTTAATGTTATCATAATTTGCGGGGCTCATGGAAAAACCATGACCGAAAACGACCACCGGGAAAGTCCCTGTAGCCGCAGTAGTATTTGTTCCTGCCGTCATAGCAGGGTAGAAAACTTTAGTGGAGATATTCCTATTGGAACGGGAGGCATCCACGAAGGTGTGGGTAGCTTCCCCAATGGGATATTGCCCTAGGGCATAGGCACTAAAAAAAAGGACAAACAAGGTAGTCAAGGTAAAACGCATGGCGCAAATCATTTATGGTTAAGCCTGATTCTGTACGCCAACAAAATTAGTACAATCGTACTAATTTTCAAATAAGTTTAATGATTCATGCTTTTCCCTGCGCATCACGAGTGGGAAAAGTATCTGATAAAGTATTGTCTAATAAGAAAAAAGCACCCTCAAAAATGATCCTAAAACAGGATTAAAGGGTTTTTTAAGGTGAGTAACAACTTCTTAATTCCACTGCCCTCCTTTAAATCCGCCTCAAAAAGGGAAAAACGAAAATAGGGCATCCCGAACACGGCATCCGGATTGTTTTTCGCGAGTTTTTTCAGCAAAATTACGGTATCATCCTCATGGACGGAGAGATTAATATTGGCACTAAATGCCTTACTCAAGTTTAAGTCAATCCGGGTAGCGTTCCATTCCGGATAAGGGTTGCGGACAACGATATTCAAATCCTTTTTTGCAAACCTCATGGATTCCAAGAATTCCAAATTCGGTAGAGAGGGATATAAGCCATTATAACAATAATAAAAATCACATTCCTTCATTGGGGTTTCCCAATTCAACGGAACGTAAACCAACCCGTAGTCATACTGCCCTTGATTATGGGTAATAAATTCCCGTACCCAATCC
>JAHDDF010000390.1 GCA_020629475.1 Saprospiraceae bacterium | reverse complement strand
CATGACCTTAAAAACCTTACTTTTCCTTGGGGAGCCATTGGCATTACATCCCGTTCTAGGGCTTTCCTTTTTCTCAACACTCTTCATTTATGCCGTACACCGGGTCATTGGTTTACGGAAAAGTGAGGCATTTGCGGACAAGGGAAGGTATAAGGTAATTTCCGAGTACCGTTCCCACATCATTATCTATGCTTTCGTCGGGGCAATTGGCGCTTTTATTTCAGCCTTGTTTTTAAAATGGGAAACTTGGTTGGTCATGGCATTACCGGGTTTTCTTTCCTTGGGTTACGTAATCCCAGCTTTTGCCGGAAGAAAGATGCGATTACGTGATTTTGATTTCATCAAAATCTTCCTTGTCGCCTTGGTATGGATGTGGGTAGCCATAGTATTACCCTATGTAGAAACGGGCACGGAAAACCCTACCTTTTTAATCCTTTCCTCCTTGGAAGTTTTTCTTTTCGTTTTTGCCATTACCCTTCCTTTTGACATCCGGGACCTAGCGATTGACGCGGACAACGGAGTTGGCACCATCCCTTCCATTATTGGAAAAAAGAAGGCAAAAAGCTTGGCGCTGGCTCTTTTATTCTTAGCCTTTTTAATTGGGATTTACATAATTTGTTGTCACGAAATTTTAGAAGAAAAAGTTTTCCACATTACCGTTTCCCACATCATTGGCTATATCGCCACAGGATTGTTAATACGCTTATCCTCTGAAAAAAAGAATGATTATTTCTTTACGGGACTTCTTGACGGAACCATGATTCTTCTACCGGGATTAATTATCCGGAGTATATTTTTGTAATGTCACAAAATTAGATATTTTTATAATACGTTTTCGTGACTGAAAGCGTTGAAACTTGTCAAAAGTGCTGTATGGTAAGCTAAGGAAACTTATCTTTAATAGCCATTAAGCAAGAGAAACAAAAACTTCAGTGTATCATGAAGAGCCTTCGATTTATTGCCGTATTCGCAATTCTGGCACCCCTATTTTTAACTACCTCCTGCACCTCCGACACCAAGGAGTTTTCCGAAACGGATATCCTAGGGAAATGGGTAGTAAAGGAGGCAATGCGTAACGGACAAAACACGAATGTCCTAAACGGCTTCTACTTTGATTTCCAAGAAGGCGGCAAGCTCTCCTCCAATTTCAATAGAAAATCCGAGGATCAGGAATATACCTTTGAACTGAAAGATGGAAAAATCATAAGAAAAGGAGGTGAGGCAATAGATATCGAATTTGATATGCCCACGGATTCCGAGATGCATTTAGATACCAAATTAGCGGGTGCTTCCTTCAAATTGATCTTAAATAAGGCCTCCACGGACGAGGAAGGATAATCACCTGTCCGGAATTCTTGTCCGGACATCGAATTTTACTTTCAATCACGGTATCCCCTTTTTAAATTTGTAGCATAAACGAAAACATATGCTACGGGATTTCTTTGACGGCGTATTCTCCTACTTCAGGGCGATAAAAATTATTCACCAGAGGAAACTTTGGAAATACTTCCTTTTGCCCGGTCTTATCAGCTTTGGGCTATTCATTATTCTCGGTTCATTTCTATACTTCACCTTTGATAATATCGGTGCCTGGATTGAAGGTCTTTGGCCTTGGGAAACCGGAAAGGGTGCCTCGGGTATCGCGGCAGGAATCCTTTATGCCATTCTTTCGGTTGGTTTATTTGCCATTGCCTATAAATACATCCTTGTAATTGCCTTGGGTCCTTTCCTCAGTCCGGTCTCGGAAAAGGTGGAATACTCCATTAATCAAAAGCGCTACAATATCGCGGGTTTAAGCACCAATGCTAAACTCATTTGGCGGGGTGTCCAAATTTCAGTGGTACTCTTGTTCATGGAATTACTGCTTACGGTATTCCTTTACATCTGTATGTTAATTCCCGTAGTAAACGTAGTGGTTCCCGTCCTCATCTTTTTGGTTTCGAGTTATTACGCCGGTCGAGGAAACATGGACTTCACCTTTGAACGCCGTTTTAACGTCCGTAATAGTCTTAAAAAAGGAAGGCAATACAAGTGGCTGGCGCTTGGAAACGGTATCGTTTATATGCTAATGCTTTCTTCCATTATCGGGGTTTTCTTTGCGCCCATTCTTTCGGTGGTAGGGCTTACGCGGGAAATCGTTATGAGATTGGATGCTGAGGATCAGGGTGTAGACTTGGTTTAATCTTAGTTTTCATCGAATCGGATTTTCATCAAAAATTTCGAAAAACCTTTTCTCGAAAGCTGTTCTTCTCATTCGAATATCAAGAAGAACTCCTTCCCAATGGGGTTTAAAGTATTCCATTGCCTCCACTAAATCTTTATTTGATAACTGAATGGTTTCTACATCCGATTCACCGTACAGAATAAAAGAATCATCAACAATTAACGAGAGTCCTCTTTCGTTTGCCATTGCTTTCAACCTTGGCTGAACGGACGACTTAAAATGAATTTCATAAAGCTCTTCAGATATTAAGGGAATCGAATCCGCAACGAATGATTCCCAAGTATATAATTCAGCTTCCAAGGCATTAAGCCAATCTTGATACTTGTTTTGGATAACAGAGCTACCACAAGAAATCATATTGAATTCTTGCTTTAAGGTCTCGGCCACCAAGCTCCCAAGTTCATTTTTCTTCTTTTCTCCTTGGGCTATTTCATCATGCATTGTGCTACTAATCCCATGTATGGAATTAAATTCAACGTATTCATTTTTGCTATTAAGAACCCCTACTTTCTGTTGACCTAGTGCATTAAAAACCAGAATCGTAATAAAAACAAAAACATAAAAGAATCGAAGCATAAAATATTTTTTACTTGAACGAAATGGGGCATTAAAGGCTTTTTATAAAAAAGAATTTAACTCCTTTCAAAGTTTATTTATTCCTCAATTCTTCCCTTATTTTCATCAAGATTTTTCCGAGTTTATTTAGCCCTTTTCCGGTTCCACCATCACCCCAGTAGAAATCATTTTCCGTATGCTCCACTAGGATGGAATCCTCCGTGGACAAAAGGAGGTTTCTTACATCTTCATGCCGGGTAAATTTTGCCTTTACGGCATCGTACATGACGTTATCTTTCACCTTTTCCCAATCCCATCTCAAGTTGAATTTACGGGACCGTCCCATCTTTGCGGCTAGAGATGGCGTATTGGCTTTTCGGATTTTATTTTCCGCTTCCGTTCCTTTGAATTTTTGGGCTTGGAAATAATGCTCGGAAGTCTTCCACACCTTTCCTTTTAATGTAATGGGATATGGTGCGAAATTGGAGAATTCGCCGTAGGTATCCGTTACGCTGTAGAAATGGATGATTTTTGGTTTCATGTAAGAGTTAACCGTGTTTTTTGAACATCGGTTCCTTTTTGTTGGAATTTGGGGGAGTCGGAGGCATGAATGCCACTGCTCTTTGTGCTACGGTCGTGCCGACCTAATTTTGGAGAGGTCGAACCGACCGACACGTGCAAAACCTAGGGTACAGCCCTAGGGAACCCACTCACATTTTTGAAAAAATCCATCTATATAGGAAAACACCGCACCATGCCCCAATCACTCGTATGCAATTATGCACATATCGTATTCAGCACAAAAGGAAGAGCTCCTTGGATTCATGTAGGGATAGAACCTCTACTTCATGCTTACATGATCGGTATTTTCCAAAAGATGGATTGTCCCGTCATCGTAATGAATGGTGTTCCGGACCACATTCATGCCTTAGTGAGACTATCCAGAAAAATCCCTTTGATGAAGGTTATTGAAGTGGTTAAGTGTAACTCTTCAAAATGGGTGAAACAACAAGATGAATTATGTAATCACTTCTACTGGCAAAGAGGATATTCCTCTTTTTCCGTAGGACAAAAAGGAATTGATAGCGTAGCCCAATATATCCGCAATCAAAAGGAACATCATAAATCACGAGATTATAAATCCGAAATGCGGGCGTGGTACAAATATTACAAAATGGAATACGATGAACGGTATGTTTGGGATT
>JAHDDF010000389.1:3285-3990 GCA_020629475.1 Saprospiraceae bacterium | reverse complement strand
ATATATAATAGAGGGCGGGATGAAAAAATATGACTGCCTAAACGAAAAAAAATTATGATGAAAGAAAAAATGAAAGTCCCCTTGTTGATTGCCTGCGCTGCCGTCTGGGGTGGAGTAGGGTACTCCTTTTTTTATAAAGGGAGCGAAGAAGGCAATGTCCAAGTAAGAGCAACCAAAAACTATGAACCTATTGTTCAGGAGAATGATACATTCAAGTTATTACTCGATTATCCGGAACCATTTTCCTTACAAGCGGAAACCCAATCCTCAAGAAGGCAATCCATCAGTGTACCAACGAGGAGAACGGTAAGAAGCCAAAGTTCAGGAAGTAAAAATTTAATTGACGCCCGCTTGAAATCCGCGGATAAAAAAAGGAATCCCAAAAAGGTAGTTTTCCCTAGAGTGGAATACAACGGAATGGTCAAGGAACGGTCAGGTAGCCCCTCCGCCATCGTAAGATTGGACGGCATCGGCGGAAATTGGACAAGAGGAACCATGAAAGACGGAATACTTCTTTCCAAGGTCTATCCCGATTCAATTATTATCGTAAAAGAAGGAAAATCAAAAACGATAAAAAGGGGAAGCAATTAATTGCTTCCCCTTTTTTAATCCCCCCATGTGTGGTCTTTCGACCAATTCCCCGGTGTGTGGTCTTCCGTCCCAGGTGAGGTGGTGGTCTTTCGACCACACATTCTACAATTTAAC
>JAHDDF010000389.1:0-3275 GCA_020629475.1 Saprospiraceae bacterium | reverse complement strand
GTGAGAAGAATTGGGAGAATAATGGTGAGATAGTTGCCTACAAATAAACACTGCACTCAAACTCCACTCTATTCCTATCCTCCGTCAAAGAAACATGCACCACCTCCTTTACCCAATCAAACCGCTCTAATTCACGTGAAAATTCCCGATAATCCATCCCTGACTTAGCCGTTCCGGTAATATCAATTCTTTGGGAAAGAAAAATAGGCATTTCCCCATTTCTATAATCCCTTTTTTCGCCTCGAAGCGGAAAAATGTTTAATGTCTTTAAGTTCGAATTTTTGGGTAGTACAGCGGCAATTCTATCCGCATAAAAGGACGTTTTACTCAAGTTTCCGACCTTATTGTTTTCAAGGGAATGAAGCTTGGATTCCAATTCTTTTACTTTTTCCGTTTCCGCTTTTCTTTGGGATAAAACCCTTCGGATATCTTGGTTTTTGTTTTCAAAATGACGGAAAGAGAACAAGGACAATAATGTAAAAAATAGAAGGATGGGTACTAAGGTGACAGCAATTCTTCTACTAAATAAGGAGTACTTTATATTTTCCTTGTTCTTATCCGTAGAAGGATGAGGACTGCCGTTTTCTACTTGCAGATACTCCTCAATAGCACCGGACAACGGAATCAAGAATTGATTTCCTATTTCCTCTTCCCCGATTTTATAATCCTTGTTCAGGTTATTTGCTTTTTCCCAAGAAATTAGTTGTCCTTGCCCATTGTATGTCAATGTAAACGAAGGGCATAGAATTTCCCTTTCTTGAATAACATTCGAGAGTGAATTCAAGGAAAAAGGCGCTAGTGATACCCCGGTAATAAAAATACCAATGGATTCCAATTCGGAAATTAATGCGTCTATTTTATCTCGCCGACTAACGGATATCACACTTCCGCTAAGTATCTCATGTTTTTCCCAAATAAAATCATCAGCCGATGTGTCAGGAAAAATTAATTCCAAGGGTGAAACTCCCGCAGGGATGCTTTTTGTCTCCTTTCGGATAATCCCCTTTTGGTTCCAAATCAGTCTAAGGGGAATTCCTACTTGAACAATATTTTTTAGGTCATCAATAGAAAGACCTTCCTCTTTTTTTAGAATATCAAAGGAACCGTTTCTCTCTTTTATTTCTACATATCGAAAACCCATGCCGCTTTCCCCGGAATAATATTCCAAGGCGGCGGCACGGTTTCTTTTTAATATTAAATTATTCATAAACGATGGTAGGCTTTACGAAAATGAGCAATTTGGTTTTTGTTTTACGCTTATTCCGGCTACTGAAAAACCATTTAATAACCGGGATGCGCTGAAGAATGGGAACACCGGAACCGGAATCCTCGAGCGAGGTACTTTCCAATCCTCCAAGTACAATCATTTCACCATTTTTTACACGGATTTTGGAATCCAAACTCCTGTTTACCGTTGGTGGCGGCGCATCAGGTAATAGTTGTCCCACAAAAGATGCTTGGTCTACCTTAATGTCCATGGTTACGTTTTCGTCTCCTGAAACATAAGGCGTAATATCAACCGTGAAGTTTGCCTCGACTGCCTCGAATTGACGGTTTTGCGTAATGACGGGAGAAAGAGAACCCGTAGTATTGGTTTGTTCATTTACGTAGTAGCGCGTTTCACCGTTCGTGAAATTTGCGGTATGACCGTTTAGGGTAGAAAGTCTAGGTTTTTGCCGTACCCGGATTAAACCGGAGGATTCAACCGCTTTCAAACTCATGTAAAAGTTAGGGCTAACCTGTCCTAAATTTACGATACCGTTGCCCGCCAATAAATTCAATAAACCATTAATTCCGTCCGCACTAAAAGTGAAATCCAATCCCGGAAATAAGGTTCCACCGGATTGTACCGGTTCAGGAGCGATACCCGCTTGTATTCCGGTTTCAACCCCTCGGCTTTTATTTACGTCAAGAATGAGCATTTCAATCATGACCACGGGCACAGGCCGATCCAGCTCCTCAATAAAGTCCACGAACTTTTCAATCCGCTGTGCCCTTCCGGTAATTAATAGGGAATTCAAATCAACAAACTCTTTTACCTTGATATCCGTCTTGGTTAAATCCTCGGGTAAATTGCTAAGTATTTCATTAACGGAACGGTGCTGGAGTTGTACCATTTTTGCTTCGTATAAATCATCCTCAAAACTATCACCGATGAGATAAATGCCATCTTCTTTCCTGAATTCAAAACTGGTTCCTTTTAAAACGCGGTCCAGGAAATTTTCATAAGGTGTATTTTTTAACCTCAAAGTAATTGTCTCAGGCATTTCGGTATAGAGGTAATAATCCTTTCCTAATTTATCGGAAACTTCCTCAATGATTTCAGATAATTTCCCTTGTTTTACCTCAAGGGATAAGATAGTATCACCTTGTATTTCCAATTTTACGAAACCACTTGGGGGAGCACTTTTCCCTGTATTTCTTCCTCTTGGTTTTGGGGCACTGCCCGGTTTTGGTTCCGGGCTGGATTTTAGCAATTGCCAATATCCTTTTTCACTTTTTATCAGTTCAAGGTTATTTCTTAATGCCAATTGTTCTAATGCATCCTCAAAATCGGTTTTTCCGATAAACCCGGAAACTTCCATTCCGGCAACCTCCTTTCCGGCAATTACGTTTTTACCGGTCTTCTGGGAGATTTCTTTTAAAACTCTATCTAAGGTATCCCTTTTTAAATCCATGCTTAATGAATTACTAAAAGGAATAAAATCGACTTGGGGCACCTTTTCTTGAACAATTTCCTCTGGCTTTTCATAAGGTTTTAATTCAATAATGGATCCTGAGAAGTCAAGTGTTAAGGAATAAGCTTTACACAAGTATAAGAGGATGTCATAAATCGGTGCCTCGGATAAACTTAATTTAATATTACCTTTTACCTCAGGATGAACCGTTAGGCTTAATTTGGATTCCCGTGTTACGGCAATAGCCAGCTCGTCTAAAGTAGCGGATAAGTCTAGATCCACCTTTTTGGTTTTAATTTTAGGATGCTTCATGGCATACTCGTCCAAGCGGGTTTCCAAGGCATCAATCCTTCGTTCTTCCGTCATGGAACTCCCTTGCCCAAAGGCGCTTAGGGAAAGTAGGAGGCAAATTACCCCTACGGCTAGATGTTTAATTATGGCGTTCATGGATGTTTGATTTAATGGTCAATGATTCAATTACGAATTTTTCAATTGTCAATGATTTAATTATGGAATACGAAATGACAATTTTAACTTGTGGTTACATCGTAATTCGTAATTCGTAATTCGTAATTCGTAATTCGTAATTCGTAATTC
>JAHDDF010000388.1 GCA_020629475.1 Saprospiraceae bacterium | reverse complement strand
GCAGATTGATAAAGTCGTGAGGCACGGGATTTAAAACTATCTTTACGCTCAACCGTAATTTAGCATTGAAAGATTCGTATAGGCACCAAGGTTTAAGGCGGAAATTAGTGGAAAAGCTCCGCCTCAGAGGAATTACCGATGAGCAAGTCTTGGAGGCTGTAGGACAATTGCCTAGGCATTATTTTTTAGACAAGGCTTTTGAGGAACATGCCTACTTGGATAAACCATTTCCTATAGGGAATAAGCAAACCATCTCCCAACCATTTACGGTAGCGTACCAAACGGCGATGTTGAAAGTCGAAAAACGGCAGCGTATCCTTGAAATAGGAACCGGTTCCGGGTATCAAGCGGCTATTCTTTCCTTGCTGGGGGCAAGAGTATTTACGATTGAAAGGCAGGAGGCATTGTACCAAAAGACGGCTCCATTGTTAGAGCAACTCGGCTTTTCTAATATTCGGGCATACTTCGGTGATGGTTACAAAGGATTGCCTGAAATGGCGCCCTTCGATGGCATCTTGTTTACCGCAGGAGCGGAAGATATTCCACAAGCCGTATTTGATCAATTAAAAGTTGGCGGACGACTCGTGGTTCCCCTGGGAAAGGGGCAGCAAACCATGTATTGTATAACGAAAACCAAGGAAGGAAAGGCAGAGGTGATTGAGGAAGGCGACTTGTTTTCCTTCGTGCCTTTTTTGAAAGGCGTTAAGGAGTCGAAAACTTTTTAATGACCGCTTCGCAGGCTTCATCCAACATCTGATATACGTTTTCAAAACCATCATCTCCCCAATACGGGTCAGGGACACCGGTATTCATTCCCGGTCTTGGGATATTCATTATCATTTCAACCTTATCCTTTTGGGAAGCGTGATTTGCTAGGGAAATTATATCACGATAGTTGGAGGCATCCATAGCGAAAATAGCATCATAAGTGTCTAGGTCTGATGCTTGGAATTGTCTTGCTCTTTGATCCGTAATATCTAAATCATGTGTTTGAGCTACCGCAATGGAGCGGGAGTCCGGTAATTTTCCGACATGCCATGAACCTGTACCTGCGGAATCCACAACCCAATCCAAACCGTTTTCGGAAACCTTCCTTTTCATTATCCCTTCCGCCAAGGGGGAACGACAAATATTCCCGAGACAAACCATCAATATTTTCATCGTATACACTTTGTGCCCGTAATTTAGCCCAAAGAAACTAAATTTAAGCCATGAAGATTTTATTGACCGGGTTCGGGGCGTTCCAAAATTTTAATCAAAACCCGACGATAGATTTAGTGGAGGGCTTTGATTTAAAAAACCATGAGGTGAAAACCCGGATTTTTCAGGTAAACAGACCCGCGATTGAGCAGGAATATTTGTTGTTGTTGGAGGACTTCCGTCCGGAAATAATAATTAATACGGGTTTGCATGCGGGAACCGGGGTGTTGAATTTGGAAACTTTTGCCATTAATAGCTTGAAAGAAAATTTATCCTTTTCGGATGTGGGCGGTAAATTGGAGGGCTTGAGGACTTCCTTGGATACTGATAGTATCGCAAAGGAATTATGTTTAGCGGGAATTCCTGCCTTGAGGTCGGATTATGCAGGAAGTTATTATTGCAACTTCATTTATTATAAATCCTTGGAGTGGGCAAGAGGGAATAATGCGAAGGCTTTATTTCTACATATCCCGCATTCTTTAAGGACCGCTTCAGAACTGGTATTAAAAGAGGGAAAGCAATACGCCTCAATGCCTACTGAATGGGTTAGGACCGGCTTGATCTTGATTTTAGAAATGATAGTGGCTGAAGCGCAGGTGTCTTAAGGAAGTAAATCCTTGTAAAAAGAGTATGGTTGTCCTTGGGCGCCTTCGGTTGGATCAATAACAACGTTTTCATCACCGCAAGTTTCGATATCCCAAACGTTCATTGCTTGAAGTCTACCATAAGTGGAAAGTGGATCGGAACTTTGGGCGATTTCCCCACTGCCGTTTGGTTGACCCGGAGGACGGATTTCCAACCATTTGAAATCTACGATCCCTTGCTCATTTGCGTCCTCGATGATTTTTCTCAATCCGGTAGGGGCGTATAAGTAATGGTCGCAAATCATTTCCAAGGCATATTCATCCGCATCAAGCACGGCGAACTCCTCGAAGGAAAAGTCAGGAATAGTGGTAATGATATCTAATGCTGTTTCGGGAGCGTTATTTTCTACGATGTCAATAAATACCCTTGTGCCGCTTGTGTTGGCAAATTCATCCTTCAACTTTTGCATAACATAACTCAGCTCGCCGATGCCCGGGCTTTCGTTCCTGTCAGCATAGTAGGCTTCGTGGGCAAGGAGTTGGATAAGTTGATGCTCGTTTTCCAAGAATTTCAACATTCCTGTACTGATGAAAACCTTTCCGCCCGGAAAAGTAAAGGCGGTTTCCATGTTGTCGTTTTCGATTACCAAGATCCTCCAATCAAAGCGATCTTGCATGTTGGTTTGGTTAACCACCATTTCAAACGCCCGTTGGAGATAAGTGTAGAATTCGGAGTTAATGGCCGGATTAAGTATAGGGTATAAATCCGGATTGTCCAATACGGTACCATAAAGGCTATCTCCTAATGCCTTCTCATCTTCAGAGGATAATATCGGATTTAAGTCCACGATATTATCACCGCTATCGCATCCCGTACCAAGAATCATCATCATGGTAAGCAGCGCGAATAAACCTTTATATAAATTACGGCTAAGCATCTTCTTAATTAATGGCAAACCTAACGTCTAAAATCTAAAACCTTCAGTTAGCTTTGTATGTTCGATAACGAATGCCGGGTTGGATGTGTTACCTAGAAAGCCAATAATTATGCCAAGGGATAAATATCGGGATACATCATGTAACATTCTCCTTGCGGAAAACAACCTCAGACAGGTAAGTCATTACAAAAACCATGCCTGTTTTGACTGTCACAATATTAGATTTTTTGACAATATTTCTTGTTAATGAAAGAATCCTTAACAGAAGTTTATATGAATTCAGACAAGCCCAAAAGAGTAATTCGTGTAGATAATGCCCGTGTGCACAACCTTAAGGATGTATCCGTGGAAATCCCTAGGAATAAGCTAGTTGTGATTACAGGGATTAGCGGGAGCGGAAAATCATCCTTAGCGTTTGATACCATTTATGCTGAGGGGCAAAGGCGTTATATGGAAACGTTTTCCGCTTATGCCCGCCAATTTATTGGTGATATGGAACGCCCCGATGTGGAAAAAATTACGGGTTTAAGCCCGGTAATTTCCATTGAGCAAAAAACAACGGGAAGGAATCCACGCTCAACGGTTGGAACGGTTACCGAAGTCTATGATTTTTTCAGACTTCTTTTTGCTCGTGTAGGTGAGGCATACTCCTACAATACGGGGAAGAAAATGGTAAAATATACCGAGGAGCAGATCATCGATCATATTTACGAGAATTTTGAGGCAAGAAAAATTGCCATTCTTGCGCCGATAGTCAGAGGTAGAAAAGGGCATTACCGTGAGTTATTCGATCAATATAGGAAGCAAGGATATACTAAGGTCCGCGTGGATGGTGAAATACTGGATTTACTTCCCGGTTTGCAAGTGGATCGTTATAAGGTTCATGATATAGAATTAGTAATGGATCGCCTAAAGGCGATGGAGGATAGAAGGGAGCGTATTGCAAGATCCTTATCTACCGCATTAAGAATTGGTAAGGGCTTAATTATGGTGGAGGATATGGAGGCGGGTAAAGTCTCTCAATACTCCAAGAACCTCATGTGTCCTGAAACGGGTATCTCCTATGAGGAACCATCCCCCAATGCCTTTTCTTTTAACTCCCCTTATGGTGCTTGTCCGGATTGTAAAGGATTGGGAAGTATCCAGGAGATAGACATGGGTTTGGTTATCCCGGATGATACCAAAAGTATTAATGATCAAGGAATAGCACCGCTTGGGGAAGTCCGCGATAATTACACTTTCAAGCAAATGCGGGTTATCGCCAAGGA
>JAHDDF010000387.1 GCA_020629475.1 Saprospiraceae bacterium | reverse complement strand
CAGCCGGCACCGGATTGACAAGAGGATTGCTCATACAATACGAACTGAATCCCGGAACCGGAAGCATCCTCATTTTGACAGGAGATATTATCAAGGGCAAGATTAACCTCGGAGGCGGTACAAGTTTCTGAAGGGGTAGAGAATTTGTACCAAATCGTACTTTCTAAACGGGTAATGGCGTTTACGCCGGAACATTCCGCCAAGGAACCAATTTCAATATTTAAGGTCGGATCAGCAGAAGCAGGTTCACCGGTAGCAGTCGTCGTAGAACCGGCATAAGCCTCGTCCAAGGCGATAATTGCCGTAGCCGAAGCACAGTCATCCGTTCCGTAGGGTTTCCTAGGAGCACCCGTATAAATATCCGCGCTCCAACCCGAGGCAACTGTAGCACCATCGGAGAAGAATTGGAAGGTCAAACAACCGGAAGCGTTTTCCTCCGTCGCCTTGATAATTCCTAGGGTATTGGTGTTGGAGGCATTACCGGTGTAAATGGAAATAACCCTTGAGTCAGGCGAATCCCCATCATACACGTACAAGTAATCCCAGTTCTTTTCGATACCTGTTCCTGCCGCGAAATCCGCCCAAACTACATCACCGGCAGGTGCGGAAACATCAGGACAATAGGTGATGATATAATTCTCGTTATTGGAATAATTCCCTACGGCTCCTCCGGTATCGGTAAAGAGAATGGGGGCACAAGCCGGACAATTCACGTTATTGACCATCGTCGTGCTTGGACGATCAATACAATATGCCCTTGCGTTCCAACCCATTCCGGTCGTACCGGCATCGGAATCAAATTTTACGGTTACGCAATCTCCCGTTGAAACAAAGGTTCCGGGCTGCGGATAATTATCCGTGGAACCGGTGTAAGTAGCAATTAAGTTATCACCGGTTGAAGCACCATCATAAATGTATAGGTAATCATTTCCGGTAGTGGTCGCCTTTAAATCCAAATGCTCCGGCAAGGAAGGAAGCGGACGGAAATTCAAACGTACGGATTTACTTGGATCGGGATTACAAATGGTGACAACATTGTATTCGTTATTGGCGTAAGCCCCTGCGGAATTACCGCTATCATAAAAGTTGTGGTAAGCCAAGGCGCAATCCAAATCAGCGATAGGTTCGCCTGCGCCCATGATGATAGGATTATTATGAACGGGATCAGGTAAAGTTCCTTGATCACACACCCAAGTAGCTTCCCATCCTTCGGTTTCCGTACCATTATCCGAGGTGAAACGGAAAGTTAAGCTACCGCCGGTAGAGGTAATCGGTCCGGGATTGCTTGTCCCGTCGTAAACGCCAATCAAGGTCGAAGCGGTGCTTGGACCATCATAGGCATAGAGGTAATCGTAATTTGCTTCTACATTGAAGGAGCTGAAGGTAACCGTAATCCAATTGGCGCCCGGAGGGGCAATGGTTAATGTCCAGTCCTCGTTCCGTCCATACTTGAAGCTATCGCCACCGGAATCGGTGAAAATGCCTTCGCATTCCGTACTTGTTCCACTTGTTTGGGGATTACCTCCGTTCAGGAATTCATCACCGTTGAAAACGGAGGAACTAGCGCCACATACCGCGTTTACGCCCCAGAGGTAATTTACGTCATTGGCAAGCCCTGTAGCGGCGAATTGGATATCCGTGGTTGTGTGATAGGTCCAACCTGAATCTTGTGCCCGCTTAACGCGAACCGTGTAAGCTGTAGCGCCTGCCACGGAATTCCAAGAAAGATTTGTTTCATTGTTGTTTACCTGGGTAGACACTAAACCGGAAGGCGTACCGCAAGCAGGGGCGGCAGAGCTACAAGTCCAAGAAGCGTCCCAACCTGAGGTTACCGTTCCGCAATCCGTTCTGAACTCAAAACACAATGAACCGCTTGTCCCTGTCAATGGTGCAGGAATGGTTGTCCCGTTCAAAATGGCGATAAGGGAATCTTGATGTGAATCGCCATCGTAGACGTACATGTAATCATAATTCGTTTCCAAATTGAAGGAAGAAAAGCTTACCGTTACCGAGGTAGCACCCGCCGGTTTTACCACGAAAAATTCCCTTTCATCATTGGCGTAGTTCCCCGCACCTCCGGGGTCTTGGAAAGAGCCTGTACAAGAGGTGTAAGTCGTGGATGGTGCCGCACTTGGCGGATTGATTAAATCGTAATAATGGTTCCAATCCCAATTCGGACCGGGATCGGTATGCGTTTGACTGGGGAAGTGCTGGTGTCCCTTGATTTTATAGCAACCATCGGAAATCGGGTTCAAACCTGAATCTCCCACGACATCATATGTTCTTACGATGGGAATGGAATACCTAGCGGCGATATCCAAAGCAAGTGCCGCGGATGCCTGGTACATGGTTTCCGTGTACCAAGTAGCATTGTCTACCCATCCTTCATGCTCGATTCCTACGGTATATGGATTTGAATTGGAAACGTGCCATGCCTTATCCGCTTCACAAACGGATTGGGTAATCTGACCGTCAAGGGCACGGATGTTATAATGCGCGGAAACGTTAGCCGCCGGGTTTTGGAACCAAGAAATGGCACCCGCGTAACTTCCTTGCATGGTGTGGATGGTGATATGCGTAATTGCCGTTCCTGAACGTGAGCTATAATTAGAAGGATCAGCCGGCGCGTACTGAGTAGGGATGGATGTATCCGAACAAGCCATACTACTCCTTGAAACGTTTCCTTGGTAAGCATTACCGTGCTCATCATTTACCTCATCCATTGAGGCGGTAACGTAATTGGAGGAAAGAACCCTATAATTGGCATCTCCGAAAATGCGCTCTAGGTCTAGGTCGTAATTCGGGAGATTGTAAGCCGTTCTGAAATCCTTATTATTCAATAAAACGAACAATTGATACACGTAGGAATCGAAAACGTAATCCGCGCCAACGGTTCCGTTGTTGGGTAATTCACTTAAATCATTTAGGATTTCAATATGCGCCGCCGGGTCATTGGCGGGAAGCCTCTTTTCATCCAAAAGCATATCGTATGCCTGGGCATAGGCAAGGATATTTGTCCTAGGATCATGAAGGATATCTCCCTCGGATAATCGGGTTAATCCGGCGATGAAGGTGGAGTTCTCATTGAACCAACCTTTACCGTCATGCATCAAACCCATTACGCCGTGGTAATGCGGTAAACCCGCACAGCTTTCATGATGACCTTCATGATGCGGATCAATATGCTCCATCCGTGTCTGGGAATAAGCAATCGCCTCTAGGATTCCCCTTGGGATATCCGGATAGGTTTGGTATGCCTCGTTAAAGTGGTTGTCGAACTTGTGAACGGCGCGGAATTCAATGTTTTGCGCCTGAACGGAAACAAAAAAGAAAAGTAGGGGCAAAAGAATGGCCAGACGTAGTTTCATCGTTTAGGTAATTCGTTTAAAAGTGAGTTCTTACAATGAAATTACGAAAAAAGAAATATGTGCGAAATTTTAAATGCCGGAAATCTTATATGTCGAAATCGAAGCTATTCCCTCGCTCGGATTTGAGGAATATCCCGAATAACTCATTTCCAGCCCTTGGAGGAATGGAATTATAGCACTTTTCAAATACCTCCACCTCAAAATAAGGGGCGAAATAACCCAAGTAGCTTTCCTTATCCCCACCGAACGGTCGTTTTTCCATATCTCCGGTCAGAGGGAAGTCAAACCAAAGCCCTACTAATTTTCCACCCGTCCCAAGGAGCGAATGCATCTGCTTGGCGTAACTCTTACGGGTTTGGGCTAGGGGAGGGAAGGAGCAGAAAAAGGTCTGCTCGATAATGAGGTCATATTCCCCTTCATGGGTAAAGAAGTCGCCGTGCAATAGTTGTTCCTCCGGGAATGCCGGGTGGCGTTCCTTAAAATTACCCAAGGGGATTTCGGAAATATCAAGAATGTGAACATTAGGATAACCCAATTCAAAAAGATAACCTGCTTCATAAGCATTTCCCGCACCCGGAATCAGTATCCGCAAATCCTTATTGGTAAGCTGATTAAAATATTCCACC
>JAHDDF010000386.1 GCA_020629475.1 Saprospiraceae bacterium | reverse complement strand
TACAACTATTCAGCGAAAATTCGCTAAACCGTAAAACATTGCCGACCTTTGTGGCGTTGTTGGGTTTTAATCATTGATCAAATCAAGTAGAAATGGGGTTGAAGGTGTCAAAAGTCGAGTTAAAGCGTGAAATGGCGAACAGCATCACGCATGGTTTCGGTTTGTTGTTCGGAATCGTTAGTATTCCCATCCTAATTGCCTTAGCGGTAACCAAAGGAAACGTTCCGGGCATTGTAGCTTCCGCTATATACGGATTTACATTCTTGATGGTATTTTGTTCCTCTACATTGTACCACGGATTCATGAACCCTACGGTAAAAACGGCATTGCAAAAACTGGATCACATCAGTATATATTTTATGATTGCGGGCTCATATACACCTTTTATATTAATATATATGCTCAATGGAAAAGGTATTGCCATTCTTTCCATTTTATGGGGTTTGACTTTGGTAGGAATCGTTTTTAAAATATTTTTTACCAATAAATTCAAATTCCTGTCTACGGGCATTTATTTAATCATGGGTTGGATGATGCTTGTGGCTCCTTATGACTTCTATACCCGTTTACCCGGTGAGGTTTTATTAATGGTATTTATAGGAGGTGTACTTTATTCCCTAGGTGCTATTTTTTACTTATGGGATAAACCCAAGTGGAACCATACCATTTGGCACATCTTTGTTTTATTGGCGGGGCTTTGCCATTATACGGCGGTGCTGTTGGCTGTTGTGTGATTATTTGAACCATTAAGGAATTAAGGGACATTAAGAAAGAGTGCTTAATGTTCCTTCATGTCTTAAGATATAACTATATCAGTGGGGAAATTGATTTAATAATTGTTTGGTATTATTGTCCGTTGAATGGTTTCAAGCAATGTTTATTTTAGCTATCAAGCAATTAGGTGATTAAGTACGGATACTTAATGTCTCTTCATGTCTTAATGGTTTAAAATATAAACCGTTTCAGTAGGGAATTCCAAGGTGGCTTTTATTTCAAATAAGCCTTCGATAATCTCATTTAAATACTTCTTGTAATTCTCCTTCATTCCCTTGTTCTTTCCAGTAAGGGATGCTGCCGGGAAGCTGAGGACTACCTCCCTGTCAGTCAGTTGACGAAGAAGTTTTTTGCCGATGCCTTTTTCTTGTTGTTCCAGGCAAGGGAGCGTCTTAAAAAAACAAACGGGATTTCCTTGTGGTAACTCAGGTAAGCCGTTTAACAAATCCCCGTATTGTACCTCAACAGGAAGTCCCATTTCCTTGAAAAGTTCCGTACTTTTTATTGCGATATCAGCATTGATATCGAAGCCTAAATATTTTACTCCGGGTTGTATTTTTTCCATCCAAGGAAAAGTAAATTGATTCAATCCACAAGCCAAATCAATGAATGTTTCGAAGGGCGAAAGCTCCTTGAAAATAGAATTATAAAAAGTAGGTAAAAATTCAATACGCTCTTTGGTGGAAATGTGTAACTCCAATACTTCCTTGAAAAAGGAATCATCCTTTTCAGGATGTTTTTGAAGTAATTTTTCTAGTCTTTTCGTATCCGTTCCTTGAAAATAAGCACCGTAAATTTGGTGCAATTTCTTTTTGGCTACCTTTTCAATTTCCTTGGGCTTTTTTAATCCGCCGGAAACTTTTTGAAGGATACGCATTACCGTTTCCTTGGATAATTCCCCGTATTTTTTTCCTTGAAGAATACGCTCCGCAATGGTATCCAAATCCTTATCCATGCTCCCTCAAATATTCAATTAATTTAGAATAAAAACGAAGGTTGTGGATGGTCGCTAAGCGGTAGGCAAGGTGGTCATTGATATTAAAAAGATGATTAAGGTAAGACCGGCTGTAATGGTTATTGGTCAAGCAATCACATAAGGGGTCAATCGGGCGGCTATCCTTAATGTGGATGTCATCATGGATGTAGAGATAATCATAAAAATCCCCGTTGAGCATATTCATCCCCTTGATATCTTCCTTGAAGGTATATAAGCGCTTGTGCCGGGCATCGCGTGTGGGAATAACACAGTCGAAAATTCCGTAACCCGCCTTGAATGCCGCCACCAAATTTTCCGGTTTACCGATGCCTAGAGCATGCTTGGGATATGAGTCCGGGATTAATTCCGAGACGTACGCCACCATATCGGTAAGCGTTCCGTCCTCTTGTATGGGCCAGCCCCCGAACCCGAAACCGTCGAAACCCATTTCAAGGAGTTCCTCCGCGCACCGTTTTCTCAAGTCCTTATCGTTTCCGCCTTGAACCACCGCAAAAAGAAGCGGTCTAGGTCTATCCGATTTCCGCTGCTTGATTTGGCGGTCATATTCCTGCTTGCATTTCTTTGCCCATTTCAGGGTATAATCCACGGAGGTTAGTTGCGTAGCACGATCCATTTCCGGGTGCGTACAGTAATCCAAGCAATAAATGATATCGGCACCGATGCGGAATTGCAGCTGAATACATTTTTCAGGCGTGAGGTTTTTCTTTTTTCCGCCCTTGGTATGCGAGTAGGAGAATCCCTTGGGTGAAATGCTACCGAGTTTTGAATCCACAATCATGGAAAATACCTGGAAACCACCTGAATCGGAAATGATGGGTTTATCCCAGCCCATGAAATTATGGATGCCGCCCATGGAGGCAAGGGTCGTCATACCCGGTTTGGAGGAGAGGTGGAGCGTATTCACCACCATTGCTTCAATTCCCGCATTCGCCACGTCGACGGAATCCACCGCCCTAACCACGCCTCTTGTACCGTCAGGTAGATAAACGGGGAATTTGAGTGTCCCGTGACCGGTTTCCAACTCCTTGATCATGCTTCCTCGTTTTGGCGGATATATTTGGGATGATTCCCGGCGATGACCACTGTAATTTCCCCCTTGATATTACTTTTTTCCAATTCTTGGATAACATCGGAAAGATAACCCCTGGTAATGGTCTCGAATTTTTTGGTGAGTTCCAGGCACACGGCACATTTCCTATCGCCAAGAACGGTTAAGGCATCATTCAAGAATTTGACGATCCTGAATTTCGACTCAAAGAATATCTGGGTATGCGCTGATTCCTTATCGATATCCAAGAACTTTTGCCTTTGACCGGATTTCCTTGGCGGAAAGCCTTTAAATGTGTAGGAACTCGTAGGAAGCCCGGAGAGGGCCAGGGCGGTTTGCACCGCGCTAGGGCCAGGGATGACTTCTATCTTAATGCCTTTTTCCACCGCCTCGGCAACGACCCTAAACCCCGGGTCGCTAATGGTGGGTAAACCCGCATCCGAACAAACGGCTACATCCTCGCCGGCTTCTAAATGCTCGATGATTTTTGCCGCGGATCGCTGTTCGTTATGCTCATGGTAGGAGAATACCTTTCCCGGATACGGGATTTCGAATTTCTGGAGTAGGTTTTTTGTTACCCGCGTATCCTCGCAAGCCAAGACGGGCACCTTTTTCAAGGTTTCAATCGCCCTTAGGGTCATGTCCCCTAAATTCCCGATGGGTGTAGCTACGAGGTAGAGAATTGCCAAGTGAAAAGATTTTTAATTTATCCTGCCCCAAAGGTAAGCAAGCATTCCGTTTTCCTAACAAACAGGTATCAGGTTTGAATTCTCATCCTTGCGGAAATAGGAATAATCTCGAGTTAAATATTGAAATCACCTCTTATCAATCAAAATAAGCAGTTCATTCGCGTATTCCAGGAATTGGAAGCTCCATCCGTTTTCCTCAATCAATGCTTCTATCTTTTCGGAGAATTGAAGGTACATATTCATCGGTTTTCCCTTCAGGTTTTGAAGAGGGAAGGAGATAATCATCCAGTCCGTAGGTGTATTTTTTATGATGGATAAACCCGCCCCTTTTTTTCTTGCTTCAATGCAATGGTACATCTTGAATAGGTAGGTAATATCCGCGTGGACCTCTGGCGGTTTTACGTAAATATCCCGCCATTGCGCCAAGGGTTCCATTCCAAAAACCTTAAGCAGGTGATTGGTGAAATCCACGAATCTCAGATTTAAATCGTAGGCGTAATATTGG
>JAHDDF010000385.1 GCA_020629475.1 Saprospiraceae bacterium | reverse complement strand
ACCCAAATTCAATTCCTTTGAATTTATTTCTTCTTTATTTTCCTGCTCAATCTCTTTTTTTTTTGGGCAGGGGCAAGCCTTGCCCCGACTGGGAGAATCTCAATAATTCCATGCATATGATTGGGCATGATTTGAAATGCCCCTAATTGAATATTCGGGAATCGCTCCGGCAATTTTTCCCATTCATCATGGGCTATTTTTCCATACTCATTCAAGTGCATTTCTCCATTTTGCACTTGACCAAAGCGATGCAACCTATATTGGCAGCAAATCGTAATAAAATAGAAACCGTCTTGGGTATAGTCATAGCCTTTCAATCGGATACTTTTCCGATCGTGGATTCTAGGGTCATATTTCATTGGGGTTGTTTTTAGTTGTTATTTTTCTATCACAAAAATATCGCCTTATCCACTTTCCGGGAAATCGTAAATGCCGCATTAATCAAACCTACATGGCTATACAATTGAGGGAAATTACCCCATTGTGAACCTGTAGCCTCATGGACATCCTCACTAAGTAGCCCTAGGTGATTGGAGCCTTTATCCACCAAATGATCAAAGATTTTAATGGCTTCCTCTACCCTATTCATTCTTGCTAAAGCCTCCACGTACCAGAAAGCGCAAATCAAGAAAGTGGATTCAGGTTTCCCGAAATCATCCTCATGGATATAACGATAGAATAAACCGGACTCCGTCCTTAGTTCATCCTCCAAGGCTTTCATATGGGTTTTTGCCCTTTCACTCGTAGGATCCAGGTATCCCATATTGATTAACTGTAACAAGGAGGCATCCAAATTTTTACTGCCCTTAGCCTGGGTATATACACCACGCTCCTCTTCAAAACAAGATTCAATCATATCCTCCGAGTCGCCGGCAAGGCGCGTGGCTAAATCCTGCATTTGGGCATCACCCAGCATTTCAGCGATTTTCATCCCTGCTTTGGCTCCCGCCCAATGGAATAGGAAAGTATAACTATGGTACTGTGATACGCCACGGAATTCCCAAAGGCCATTATCCGGCTCCTGCATGGTTTCCTCAATCATTCTAAGACAATGCATGACCAAGTCCCGCAAACCGCTCTGATCATTGCTTAGAAGACGTTTATCCGTAAATAAGGGAAGCAAGGTAACGAGCACCTGACCGTAAACATCATTTTGGGTATGCTCAAAGGCTTGGTTTCCTATCCTTACGGGTTTCTCACCTAGGTAACCTTTCAATGGCAATATCTTCTCGTCCGGTTCACCTGAAATCCCGATTTTATACAAGGGATGGAAACGCCCCTGTTCATTTAGTGCCACATTTTGGATAAAGCCGGCGTAGGTTTCCAAAATTTGGAAATGACTAAGGTCATTTAATGCCTTTAAGGTATAATGGGCATCCCTTATCCAGCAATAACGGTAATCCCAATTCCGGGTACTTCCGGGAAATTCCGGAAGACTCGTGGTAGCCGCCGCAATGATGGCTCCCGTATCTTGATATTGGTGCAATTTCAAGGTTAAGGCGGAACGGATAACCTGATCCTGCCTAAAATGCTCCGTGGAAGTACTCTTCACCCACTTGTGCCAATACTTGATGGTCTTATCCAAGAAAACATTGGTAGTCTCCTCTAAGGGGCCTTCCAAGGGTACACCGTAGGAAAGACACATGTACTTGGTTTTATTAAGCACGAAGGCGGTTTCCTTATCAATAAAATTCAAGGGAATATCCGTTGTCAAACGGACTTGCTGTTGTAAGTCTTCAAAACGCATATGACTGGAACCGAATATCTTTTTCGGGATGACCTCACCATAATTACCCCTTGGTTCGCAGCTTACCACAATCCTAGGATTACCGGAAATCGGAATTACTTTCCGGAAAAGCATCAAAGGCTTGTACGCTCGATCATAATTGAAAAAGCGTGGCGCAAAATCAATAACCTTGTAGGAACCGTCTTCGCAATGGAAGGTAGTTTCAAGGACGTTGGTATTATACAAGTATTTTTGTTCGGAAGTAAAATTCTCCCATTCCGGTTTAACGGAAAAACCACCACCTTTTTCATCATCCAAAAGTGTCCCGAAAATGAAGGAGGAATCAAATTTGGGCCAGCACATCCAATTGATGTTTGCTTGCTTATCCACCAATGCCAGATAAGCACAATTGCCTATGATTCCCATGTCATACTTGTGAGTCGTCATATTTCTACTTTACTTTTTCCCCAAATTGACCCATTTATTTCATGGGCTATCCTAATTTGTGGTCAAAATAGAAAAAGATGAGAATTGTAGGAAACATCGATCACCCCATTATGAAAATAACGGTGTTTCAAATGGACGGAAGGTACTCCGTGAAGTTCGAAACGGCACATTACGAGCAAACTTTCAAAATCCGGAAGGGAACGGGTGTTGACTCCTTGGATGACGTCCATGACTTAATGGATCCGGAATTCCAAGAAAAGGTATTGGACAGATTTAATTCCATGCACGTTCAAATGGCGGATGCCATGATGAAGAAAAACCCGCCTTCTGAAGAGGAGTTCGAGGAGATAATTTAAAAGGGGCGTATTTACCTTTTAATAAAGGCGTCGGGTGCAATTTTCTCCTTGCACTTGGCAAGAAGCTTACCAACGTCCGCACCGTCCTCGAATTGCACGCAGACCATGGTGACACCATTAGCATCTACTTCGGTGTAGGGCAACAAATTCATACCGACAATCTTAGCAGTGGTCAAATCCACGCCTTTCTGCTTGGAGAAACGTCCCACACAGATAAGGTTATTCGGTCGATTGTTGATTTCAGGGGCAGAAGGAACCGTGATTACGTCTTCAGCACCAGGAATAGTAGGTTCAAATGCATCGGGTTCTTCAACCGGCGCTTCAGGCACGGTTGGTTCAGGAGCCGGAGTAGACTCTACTTCCGGTTCAGGGGAAGTTTCAGGCTCTTCCGTCGTTTCCATGCCGTAATCCTTTAGAGTTTCCTCGGAAATTTCAGGAACGGTTTCATCGTAATCATCGGAATGCTCGAAATCATCTTCGGTAGTTAGGTATTCCTCATCCTCGGATAATTCACGCTCGGACGGGGAAACGTTAACCACGGGTTCGGGCTTTCCTTCATCCGGTGGAACAACACTCGCGGTTCCGTCCGATCCCGTACCATTGAATAATTTAGGCAAGCCCCAAATGGAAACCAATACCAATGCCGCGACAGGAACCGCAACTCTAAGAACTTTGGAAGAAAGGAGACTTTGTACCAAAGTTTTCTCCTTGGACGCCTCAGGAATAGCGGGCATGGCCTCTGCTACCGGCTTGGGTTCTTCGCGGATAATGGGAACGTATTTCACGGGATTCAAACCGAAGGAAGACGTATTAAAATTGGTCTTCTCCTCTAGGAACTTGATATTTCCTTCATAATCCTTTAAAATCCGTCCGACTTCAGGAATGGAAATAACCTCCTTTCTTGCTAACGTATCTTTACACTTCTTGGTAAAAATGGCAATGGCATCCTTTGCCGCCTGCAAACGACAAGCGTTGGCTTCCTTGTAATAATCTACAAGAACACCGTCATCGGTTACCAAATTCTCATTGAAAGTAATGATGGAAGAAGGCGGGTGAATAACACCTTGAAGGTAATCAAAGGATGCCGGGCGGTATTCTTTCATGAATCCCCCGAAATCCGGAATAATGACCACGTCCTGCTTAAAAAGCAGCTGACGAATGGTTTCCTCAGGCGTTATGGTGCTATTCTTTAATCCCATTTAACTCACCAAAGGTAAGGCTTATTGGGATAAAAGTAAAACCCTGCCTTTTTCCATGCATTTTTAGACCTTAACTCAACTTGATGCATTAGATTAAAATTCAAGATATTAGATGTTAGACAATAGACGTTAGACTCCGCTCTGTTACTTTAGTAAACAACTGTCTAATGTCTAACATCTAGCGTCTAACGTCTGAATAACAATATTTTAGAGGAGCACCTAGTTGAAAATTCAGCAACAGATTTACCTAATTGAGCCAAATTCTAACTCAATCGAATTTCCTCCTT
>JAHDDF010000384.1:3201-4030 GCA_020629475.1 Saprospiraceae bacterium | reverse complement strand
GGGAAATGAGCAAGTAGAGAGTTAATAAAAACCGCCTTGCGGGAAAACCCTACAAGGCGGCACAACCAATTAAAATCAAATCACTTAATCCGAAATTACCTCCGTTAATTCGGAGCCACCTTTTTCATCTTGTAAGCGGCGCGTCGAATATATTTCCGGTTTGGATTTAATGTATTTTAAGAAGGGTCTTGCCGAAAGGAAGGAGGCATTATCCGTATAGATTAGTGTCCCCTTCTTGAACTTAGGCTCAAGGATTTTTAGTAATGGAAGATAAAGATCATTCCAACCGTCCAAAAGCAAAAGGTCGATTCCGTCAGGAACGGTAGCCAAGGTTTCAAGGGCGTCTCCCTCCCTCACTTCAATGACATCCTCCAAACCGGCTTCCTTGAAATTTTGCTCCGCGATACGGCATTTTTTAGGAAGGATTTCCGAAGTAATAACTTTCCCGCCCGTTACGGCTGCGGCAGCACCTAAATACATGGTAGATATGCCGAAAGAGGTTCCGAATTCAACGATATTCTTGGCATTTCTTTTTACCAATAAATCATAGAGGAATCTTCCTTGACCTGAAGAAATAGCGAGGTATGCCTCACTCATGTCCAAGGGTTTTAATTTGCGGAAAATCCCCTTGGTTAAGCCTTTGGCAATGGTCAAGCCTTCCCTTGATGCCTCACCGTGCATCCTGTTCAAGGTACTTTGTACTTTTTGATTTGCTATTTGCAACATGGTTTAAATCAGTTTTATTTAATAAGATTACAATGGTGTGTTATTCAGTAGTATTTAAACAAGAAGAGCCTTACATTAGTTTTATTATTATATTTAGTCATTA
>JAHDDF010000384.1:0-3191 GCA_020629475.1 Saprospiraceae bacterium | reverse complement strand
ACCCTTGGCTTTGATCGGCAATCGTGTGGCTATAAAAACCAATCAACACTTAAATAACAAATTGATTATCAGACGAAAGACACAAGATGTAAGACGTAAGACGATTTGGTAGTAAAATAATAACCTAGAGTCTTACGTCGTAAGTCTTATATCTTACATCTTGAATATCAAGAAAATACACAAGTTTAAAACAGCAACACATTTGCCTATCAAAGCCCGGTTTTATTAGATACAATTACAATGGTGTGTTATTCAGTAGTATTTAAACAAGAAGAGCCTTATATTAGTTTTATATTTATGTATAGTCATAAAAAAATGGTATAGTCATTATTTTATGACTATTATTGATAACCAGTATTTTGAATTCGAAAATTTTATGGAGAAAATTACATCCGTAAGTGAGTTTGATTGTCCGGTAACCTATTGCATGAAAAAAATAGGGGGGAAATGGAAGCCTATTATCTTGTTTCTTATTACTAAAGGGGCAAATAGATTCGGGGTATTACAACGCGGGATTACAGGGATTAGCAAGCAGATGCTGACCAAGCAATTAAGGGAGTTAGAAGCTGACGGAATCCTCAATCGTAAGATTTTCGCGGAAATTCCTCCTAGGGTCGAATATTCCATTACGCCTTTAGGGGAATCCCTTCTTCCTATTATTCAGGAAATGAGTAAGTGGGGGAGGGAGCATATGGAAAAATAAACGACAGTCCCCGAAAGGACTGCCGATAATCACTCAAAACAACATCGAGAACATTATTTCTCTTCTTGAGCAGGTGAAACTTGTTGAATGGCACCCGCCCAGTCCTCTACGTGGAAAGCGGTGGTCATTTTTCCATTCTCCACTGTATGGATATCTATGGTTTGCACCTCAAAGGATTTTGAGCCGTCAGTGGGTACGCCGAAGAAATATCCCTCAGGGGAATTAGGTGTACCTGAAGCCTTACTTCTTACGATGACGCGGTTACCATCTACCAACATTTCCTGGACATCCCATTTTAAATCGGGAATCATGCCGTGGAACATAAACAAGGTTTTTACGAAACCCTCAAGACCGGCACCACCTGCCGGAGTAGGGGTTGAATTCCAATCCGCAGCCATCCATTCGGCGGTAGCTGCCGCAGTTCCTTCATTGGGTGTGGTGCTTAAGGCATCGTAAAAGTTCTTTACGGTTGCCTTTAACTCCTCATTTTTTTGATTTTCCATGGTTTGAATTTCGTTTTTGATTTGCTCCATTGCCGCTTTATGATTTTGGGCGCAAGAGCTGAAGAATAAAATACCTAGCGCGGATAACGCGATGATGAGATTTCTCATGGTTTCCAATATTGTTATGATGATGAAATACGATGACTAAAGCCCGAACAGGAGGACTCTAATGGGTATATTCGGGTTTTCGCTAAAAGGACTTAGCGAATAACCGGAATGGGACTTTTTTTACAGGAAATAATTTCTTGATATTCATTGTAGAAACGTTTTTGTTGATGTTTCCACAAAGCTGCCACGAGCAAGACCTTTTGACTATACCTGCTTGATATTAAGAATAACCATTTTGATAAGTACGTTTGAATTCAAGAGGAGTTTGGCCTGAAATCCTTTTAAAAAAACGAATCATGTGATGTGGTTCCGGAAAATTAAGTTCATAAGCGATTTCGGCAATGGTCTTGTTTGAGAACAGCAATTCATCTTTGATTTCAAAGAAGGTTCTTTCATCAATCATCTCCTTACAAGTCTTTCCGAATTGCCTTTTTACTTCTGTGTTTAAGGAGATTCTACTGATGCCGAGGAGGGATGCATAATCATTGACTTGTTTCTTTTCTCGAATATTTTGTTCCAATGCCTCCTTGAATAAAAATGCGTGTGTACTCAATTGCGTATCAGATTCTAAATGGTGAACCCTACAAAACTCCCTGTTCAATTTGATAAGAATGTAATAAAGGATGGAACGTAAAACGTGAGGGCTGTCTTTCTGCTTTTCATCCAATTCCTTGAAAATTTCCTCAAAAATATCTCCTTCGAAAGCGAATAAGCGCTTCTTGGGACGGATGGTATTCTCCACGCTTCGGTTAAAGAAGTATTGAAGACGGTAAACGAATAATTTATCGGAGAAAAAATCACTTAAAAAGTCTTGCTCGAAGATGAGGAATAAACCTCTAATTCCTTCGTTTTTTACGAACCACCGTCTACGTTGATAGGGAGAAATAAAAAGGAATTGACCGTTTTCTAGTTTGATATTGCGGTCATCCAATTGAATGTGACCGTTAATGCGAAAGAAGATCATGATCTCAAAAAAATCGGTGCAATGCACCTCCGAACCGAAATCGAAAATAGGGGTTTCTTCAAGCCTACCGAGTTCCATTAGCAAACCATGCTGTAGTTTTGAGGAATCGAAGCGGTAGGTTTTCATGCTGCCAACTAAGTTTGGGTATTAATTAAAGCTTGCTCTTAATCTTGTTCCTTTTGAAGTAGTTTGTTCCCCAACCCTTCCGGCAACAACGGATGCAACATCTGCCCTAAGTAGCTCTTAGGAAATTCCTCCTTAATCCCGAATGCCTCCGGCTCATGGTCCGGGCAAACGTAAGTTCCGAAAATGATATCCATCAAAGGGGAAATATTGGCGTAATTCCCCGCGTCCCTATCTAAATCATGATGCCAATGGTGTAACTCAGGTGCGCCAATCAGCATACGGATAGGACCGATGGGCAAGCGAACATTGGAGTGGATATATACCGCCCAAATCCCCCGGAATGCAATGAACCCGGCTAAGGTTTCCAAGGGGAACCCAAGAATAAAAGCGGGTAAGTTTATTAAGCCTATCGTGTAAACGGAATCCAAAGGGTGCTCCCTATGTGCCGCTAGCCAATCCAAATGCTCCGCGCTGTGGTGCACCTTGTGGAAACGCCATAGGAAACCGACTTTATGTTGTAATCTGTGCCCCCAATAAATCAGGAAATCGCTTAGGATAACGACTTCTATCGCTTGAAGCCACCAGGGTTGTGCGGCAACGGCTTCCCGGAAGGAGTAGGGGAGAACCATATCCAAATAACCCTTGAAGTGGGTCAGGACGGCTAGGACCAAGGCACTCCATAAAAGGTATTGTCCCATGAAAAAGCAAAAATCCAAAAACCACTTCGGGCGCAGGAATTTTTGCTTCATTTTAGCGGGAAATACCTTCTCCATGGGAAGGAAAACCA
>JAHDDF010000383.1 GCA_020629475.1 Saprospiraceae bacterium | reverse complement strand
TAAAAATAATTTCGTGAGAACCAAAAACTAATCATTTTCGGTTTCAAAAATAATTTCCCAAAATACTCTAAGTGTTGCCGGGCTCCTCATGGGGAGCCCGGATTTTTTTTACCAAAAAACAACCATCCCATGTTACAAAGAGGATTCATAAAGCAGGATATTTCCATTTCCGGAATCGGTGCCGTGAAATTTTGGGCGGGAATCATCATGGGAATCCTCATGTCCTTCTCCCTCGCTTACCTTCTCAATTATTCCCGCGAGGCATTTCGTATGATGCCCGGAATGGGTGATTTACACATCCTTCCGGAGTCCAAGGCAAGATTATACGATTTATTTTTTTCGGCATTGTCCGTGAGCTTAGGCTTCGGGTTTACCGTTTCTCTTTGGATGAGCGGTAGGAACAGGAATATCAAGAAAAGGTATTTTCAAACCTTTGCCGCAACGATGCCTTGGTATACCGTATTCGTGGTTTTGATTGTCTTAGCCAGAATAGGTAGCCTTGTGGCGTGGACCTTATTCAATAACAAAAGTTATGACAATCATCTTGATTTTATTGAGACTTACGGCATCATGTTCATCCTCCTACCCGTATGCATTTTTCTCTCCCATTGGAATACGCTAATGCGGCTGTTCCGTATCAAGTATTGGGGAGCGGTTTCCCTCTTAATCGGAGGCTTGTTAACCTTAATGATCCATCACACTGCGGTAGTGGATCGGGAAGCGCAAAATCATGTGCATTATCTCCAAAATAAGGAGGCTTTTGATTTTATCGATTCCGAATTCGAGGCGGCGAAGGAATACGGGATTTATCTTGATGATTCCCTTAAGGATATCCTGAGGAAGAAGAACTCGGAAAAAAGCCGGCAGTTGGTAATAGATTGCAAAAAAGCTTTTACGAGGAATGAGCGTGTTCCATTGGATACTTTGATCCTCCAAAGGATAATGGTCCATAACCGTAAAATGGGATGGTATCATGATGTGGTTTCAGGCGGTCGCCGATGGTCATACGTTGAGCCGGAAGAAGTGTATTTCGAGGTTTTAAAATATAAACCGGGGGACAAGGAGGTAGGGATTCTCTTCGGAATTTTAGCGGAAGAGTTGAAGTTGGTGAGGGATGAAATGGAAATGAGAAAAGGAGGCTTGATGGACGAAGGAATGAATATTGGTATATCAGGAATCATTTTGGTCGTACATGAATTCAAGTCAAACCCAAAATATGCGGAACAACATCACTTGCTTCCACCGTATTATGAAATGGAGGTTTCTCCTTTTTTAACCTTGGAGGGTTTGGAAGAGCCATAAAATAGGTTGTCCCTTCCGCCGTATCTTTACCCCATGAAGGAGAGCATCACTTCCGAATTACAAGCGAGAATCCCGGGTTTAGTCGTCCTTACCGATGAAGAAAGCCTAAGCACTTACGGAACGGATTGGACCAAATTCCACAATCCTTCCCCTTGTGCCATTGCCTTTCCTGAAAATGAAAGTCAAGTCAAGCAGATCGTAGAATTTGCCAAGGAGAATAAGTTGGGTCTAGTACCTTCAGGCGGGCGCACCGGATTAGCCGCGGCAGCCACTGCCTTAAATGGTGAATTGGTGGTTTCCTTTGATAAGATGAACCGAATGTTGGAATTCAATGAAGCGGATTCCACGGTTACAGTAGAAGCCGGATTCAATACCTTGGCTTTACAGGAATTTGCTAAGTCCAAGGGATTGATGTTCCCTGTAGATTTTGCTTCCAAGGGTTCCTCCCAAATCGGCGGGAATATCGCTACTAATGCCGGCGGAATCAAAGTAGTGCGCTACGGCTTAATGCGGGAATGGGTAACGGGGCTGAAAGTAGTTACCGGAAACGGTGACGTCCTCTCCTTGAATAAAGGATTGATGAAAAATGCATCGGGTTACGATTTGCGGCAATTGTTCATCGGCAGTGAAGGAACCTTGGGTTTTATTACCGAAGCTACCGTTCGGCTCATTCGTGCCAAGGAGGCTAGGGTGGTGATGCTTTTCGGGACGGATACCTTGGAAAATGTCCTTGCCATTATGCAAGCGTTCCGAAGCAAAGTAGAAATTTCCGCTTTTGAATTCCTGACGGATGCTGCCCTACAATACGTGATGGATGCCAAGCAAATCCAAGCACCTTTAAGAGGACGGCATCCGTACTATACCATCTTGGAGTTTGATGGTTCTTATGAGGAGGAAATCAATACCGCCATTGATTTATACAAGGACTTATTCCATCAAGGGCTTATCGCCGATGACGCCACGGCGATGACGGAAGAGGATTGCAAACGCCTTTGGCAATACCGGGAAGACATTAGCGCCTCCATTTCGTACAAAACGCCCTATAAAAATGATTTGTCCGTCCGGATTTCAAGGATTCCCGCTTTCTTAAAAGAATTGGAAACCGCTATCCTAGGAGCCTACCCTGATTTCGAGGTATTGTGGTACGGGCACATCGCCGACGGTAATGTCCACGTAAACGTATTAAAACCGGATACCCTTTCCTTGGAATCATTTAAGGAAAAATGCGGAAAAATGGATGGAACCATTTACGGCATCGTAGAAAAATTCGAAGGCTCCGTTTCCGCGGAGCACGGTGTAGGATTATTAAAAAAGAAACACTTGGGAAAAACCCGTTCCAAGGAGGAAATCGAGTATATGAAAGCCATAAAGCAGGTTTTTGATCCGGAAGGAATTATGAATCCGGGGAAGGTTGTCTAAATGAATTCCTTGGTAAGAGGAGGTTAAAAAATTCGGGAGAATGCCTTAAATTTGCCCGCCCGAAATGCTTTTAAAAACCCGAACTGCCCTTTAAGACTTTTAGTATCCTTGGGGGTAAATGTTTAAGTGAAGTTATTTAATGTTCCCAACATTGGACAACTTTCAGTAATGAACAACTAAACACAAAAACAATGAACTCCTATTTCAAGATGTTCCTTCTTGGACTTGGCTTTTTGTCACTCTTTTATTTTTGTTCTACCGGTACCAATTCTTTTGTTCCTGAAAACAAAAGCGCTTCGGATATTTTTACGCCGGATAAACTCCGTACCCTTCATGTTGATACGGATTCAGGAATAATGGATGATCTAGAGCTTTTGCAAAGGGAAATAAATCCAAGCCCGATGTTTCATGCTTGGGAAAATCCCTATACGGGAGGCGCCCTTCATGTTAATGAACGTGATCAATTGGTAGTATATAAAAGCTCATTCGGATTTTTGTCGGGGAATGGGGCACAGCCTATGGTAATTGAACCCTCCGCGATTCATCATTTTTTGGGAAGTTACGGCATGGGTTTAGAAACGGGAATTTTATTGACGACGGAGATTTCCCCTAGGAATTCCAAAACGTTCACAAAAGTATTGGAGGAACTTGATACCGCCGGCGTACGATTGTTTTATTATGCTAAATAATACCCCTCAGAGTGATTGTAACTTCTATCTTCACGGATAGTAGTGGTCCTATAGATATCGAATCATGATAAAGATTACCTTCATGGCAATCGGGAAAACCGCCTTCTCCTATTTGGATGAGGGGATAGCCTTGTACGAGAAGCGGTTGAAGAGATATTGCAAATATGACCGTGAAATCCTTTCGGACATCAAGAACGCGAAAAACCTTTCCAAGGATTTATTAAAGGGCAAGGAGGGAGAAGCCGTTCTGAAAAAAATCCAAAAATCCGATTTCCTGATTTTACTGGACGATAAAGGCAAGGAGTTTACCTCTTTGAAGTTCGCGAATTACTTAGAGCAAAAGCTATTGCCTTCCGGAAGGAACGTCGTGTTTTTGGTAGGTGGCGCCTACGGTTTTTCCAAGGAAGTCTACGAACGATCAGACGCTAAATTATCCTTGTCTAAAATGACCTTTTCCCATCAGATGGTGCGCTTGTTTTTCCTGGAGCAATTGTACCGCGCTTTCACGATTTTAAAGAATGAACCTTACCATCACGAGTAGGGTTATTCTTAAATCTTGGCTTAATTAGGTAAATCTGTTGCTGGATTTTCAACTAGGTGCCCTTCTAAAATATTGTTATTCAGAC
>JAHDDF010000382.1 GCA_020629475.1 Saprospiraceae bacterium | reverse complement strand
TTTAATTAAAGTAGTTCTATATACTCGAACTACATCAAGAGGACGAAACGACCGACCAAAGGGTCGTCCGTAAGGGCGACCCAACCCCCAACAAACAACATTCACCCCACCTCATACGCCAACAACCCCTCATAAGGATCCCCCTCCACCCCTAACAATTGCGCAAAAGCAGGTTCCGTTTTCACACCCTTTTTCTTCAAGGCAATCACCTGATTTTTAAATGATTCTCCTTGGTGATTTAAAATTTTATATTCCTTAATCATATGCAGGTAAGCACGCTGCTTTTCAACCGGAATATCCGTAGCGTAGATTTCAAAAGGAAATCCTTGAAAATTGAATCTACAGATTAAAACATCCTTATCGTATTTCTTTTTTATTTCAATATAAAAGCCATCAAGACTACCGTAAAGATGAACCAATCTTTTGGTAAGAATAATCAATTCATCACAATGCATGAGGATATCCAGATCACTTCCCTCAATATTAATTCCAAGGGGAAACGTTCCGACCAAAACCGGATCATACTTCTCTAAATCATCAAAAATCCCCAAGGAAGAAAATAATCCGTGAATCCTTTTTTGGACAATACTCCCTTTCGCTAAATATTGAATATTCCTAAAATCAATTTCCATTCAATTCGATCTTCGTTCCACCATTAATGATGGTACTAATAATAAAAGCCGAAGTCTTAATAATTTCATTCATATTATCAACACCGTACCCTAAATTCTTTACGTCATCCGATACCTTATGGTAATGGTTATAATTTTGAAAATCGAAGGTAGAAATAGTATGCGCCGGGATTTTATATTCCGCATAAAAAGGAAAATTATCCGAGCGGGAAAACAATTGGTAAGTTACCTCGGCAGGTAAAAAAGTAACGAATTTCCTTCCGATAATCCGATTCATTTCCTCCGCTAAATTGGATTTATTATAACCCGTAATATACACCTGATTAGGACCGGCACTTAATTCCGCACCAATCATTTCAAAATTATATACCTCGGAAATATTGACGCCTTCTTCCTTGAAAAACTTAGCCAATTCCTTAGAACCTTTTAACCCGTTTTCCTCTTCGGAAAACAGGGCTACGATAACCGGTTTTTTAACGCCGCCTTTCGCTAAGACTTTTGCTACTTGAATAGCCGCTACTACCCCACTTGCATTATCATTGGCACCGTTAAATATTTTATCCGTCCCCGAACTACTAGGTGGTAAATGATCCAAGTGCGCACCTACTAGAATATAATCACCACTTGTCTTCTCACCGATTAAGCCGACTACATTGTGGGACTTCCTACCGCTTATCGTAATATGATGTTTATAGGAATCATCGAAGAAGGGTTGAATCCCGTTTTTCTTGAGATAATTCTCAACGTATTCCGCCGCTTTATTATACCCTTCCGTACCCGGACCACGACCTTCAAATTCATCTGAAGCCAAGGTGGTGATTAGTTCCTTGGTTTCAGAGAGCGGTATAATTTCAGCGATATCATTCAAGGATAAGCCATCTACTTTTACGGAGGCAGGCGCTTCCTCTTTCCCTACCACATCCTTCGTAGAAGAACAGGCGGAAGTTAAAAGGGAGATAATTATAACAAGAGGCAGCAAACGTTTCATATCCATTTTTTCGTAAAGGAAATAAAAAAGATGATATCACACAACACAAGTAAAATCTATTGCCTCCCGATAATATTATCAATGGATATCCCCATATCAAAATCGTAAATCCAAGCAGCTTATTATCTTTGCCCACCACATTCTAAACCAACCTAAGCCTTTCCGATGAAAACCTTAGCCGTAAAAGCCAATTCCGAAATCGGTACCCTTAAAAAAGTCATCATCCATAGACCGGATGAGGGAATCTCTAGAATTTCCCCCAAGCGTTCGGAAGAACTCCTCTTCGATGATATCGTCTACCTACCCAAAATGAAGGAGGAGCACGATATTTTCACGTCCATTCTTCGAAGATTCATTGGAGACGATAACGTACTTGAAGTGGGAACCCTTTTGCTTGAGGCATTGGAAAACAACAAGGAGAAAAGGGATCATCTTATCGATCGTATCGGAAATTATGAGGAACTTCCCCAAAAGGACATCGATATGCTCCTTGATCTCGCTAACGAGGATTTGAGGGATACCTTGATTACCGGTTATTGCCAAACCAAGGACATCATCGTTTTCGATCCCATTCCTAATTTCATTTTCACCCGGGACATCGCGGTTACGGTGAATGATCACGTCATTGTTACCAAGGCCGCAAAAGAGGCGAGATACAGGGAAAACTTCTTGACCCGTTTCGTTTTCTGGGCACATCCTTATTTCGAGGAGTTACACAATGAGGGAAAGGTCATCAACTTGAACGACGTAAACGAATTCCCTCCAAGCAGAAAAGGAGAACACGTTTCCATCGAAGGAGGTGATATGATGAGCATCCACCCGGATTTCCTTTTAGTAGGATGCAGTGAAAGAACGACGGATTACGCCATTCATCTTTTAAAGGATAGACTTTTTAAAATGGGCGTGGTAAAAAACGTGGTACAAATCAATATCCCCGACGACCGTGCTTGCATGCACATCGATACGGTGTTTACCCAAATCGACCGCAATCATATTGTTGCTTACAAACCGTTAATCGTGGACGGCAAGGGTGGAAACGTAATCGTTCATCGTGATAATGGAGAAGAGGTAATTTATCCTTCCGTAAAGGATTTTGTAATTGCGGAGTTGAACCCTGACATGATTTTCATCCAAGCCGGAAACGGGGAATCCCCTTATCAGGAAAGGGAGCAATGGACGGACGGTTGTAACCTAGTGGCATTGAAGCCGGGTGTCGCCATTACTTACGATAGAAATCCTAGAACGGAAATCGCGTTTAAGGAAGCCGGATTCGAGGTAGTAGGCGCCTTGGATTTATTGGCTAAATTCGAAGCGGGTATCCGCAGACCGGAAGACGTTGAAAAGACCATTATTACCCTTCCTTCCGGTGAGCTCTCCAGGGCAAGAGGCGGCTCGCATTGTATGACTTGTCCTATCATCAGGGACGACTTCAATTTTTAATGGTTAGCCATACCACGCATATCCGTGTCCGTTACGGGGAAACCGACAAGATGGGTTATCTCTATTACGGCAATTACGCGACCTACCATGAAGTGGGTCGTGTGGAACTCATTCGTTCCTTGGGCATGACTTATAAAAGCATGGAGGACGAGCACGGTATTTTAATGCCGGTCATGAACATGGAAATGCGGTTCGTGCGCCCCGCGCATTACGATGAGTTATTGAGCGTTACGACGGAAGTCAGGGAAATGCCTGAAAAAACCATTGTTTTCAGGACGGAAATCCGGAACGAAAAGAATAAATTGGTCAACGGCGGAAGGATAAAATTGTGTTTCATATCCGCCGAGACAGGGAAGAACGTCGGGGTTCCCGACTTTTTAAGGGAAAAATTGACACCTTATTTTGAAGCTACCCAAGACTAAGGAGATTGTCAACGGGGTGATGGCACACCCCAAGGTTATCGGATTGATAGATTGGTCGAAACAGCGGTCATTGCCGGGTTTCTTCGGGGTTCCCATTTATGATATTATCGTATTCTTATACAAGGAATCACAAAAGAATGCCCTACAAGTGCGTGCTAATTCGGTGGCATTTAGTTTCCTGTTGTCCTTGTTTCCCTCGGCAATCGTACTTATTTCTTTAATACCCTTCTTCCCTATCGCGGACTTCGTTTTGAAATTCGAGGGGATACTAGCGGACGTACTACCCAATGACTTGTCCGTTGCCATTATGTCCTTTATCCGGGATATTACGGATACGACGAGATCCGGTTTACTTTCCTTGGGTTTTCTTCTTGCCATTATTTTCGCCTCCAACGGTATGATGGCATTGTTGCAAGGATTTGACAAGAAATATGAGCAAACCGTTTTCCTGTCCCGGAATTTCTTCGCGGAACGTTTAGTCGCCATACAGTTGGTATTTCTACTCGGGACCACATTGCTCTCTTCCGTTTTATTGATCGTAGTAGGAAACTTTGCCATCACTTTTCTTTCCG
>JAHDDF010000381.1 GCA_020629475.1 Saprospiraceae bacterium | reverse complement strand
AGGCGTTAGTAAACCGAATCTTCTACGGTAAATTTCAGTATTCACCAATAGGAAAGTTTCAAAAACTCAGGAACGAAATGAAAAAATTGCTCCCGTATATGTTTGCCGGCATGGTCGGCGGTTTGGTTTGCCTCGGAGGCAACCAATTGATGCAGCCTTCCGCGGAGCAGGCAGCTACTACGCCACAAACGGAAAACGTGGCGCCCCAAAACGTTGATTTCCGTGTAGCCAATGTCCCTTTTGATTTTAAGAGCGCGGCAAAACGCGCCATGCCCTCCGTGGTACACATTACCGCCAAGGAATCAGAGGAAACGGCTTCCCGTAATAAAAGGAACAACCCATTCGGAGGTCTTTTCGGCGACGAATGGTTCTACGGCGGGCCGCAACAAGGCTCCGGCTCGGGCGTTATATATAGCAAAGACGGTTACATCATCACCAACAACCACGTAGTGGATTTCGCGGATGAAGTTGAAGTAACCACCTACGATAACCGCACCTTCCGCGCTAAAGTGGTAGGGACGGATAAAACCACGGACTTGGCGGTCCTGAAAATCGAGGCGGATAATTTACCGGTCCTTCAACTTGCTGACTCCGATAAGGCGGAAGTAGGGGAATGGGTGCTCGCGGTAGGAAATCCCTTCGACTTGACCTCCACCGTGACGGCAGGCATCATTTCCGCGAAAGCGCGGGATATAAACATTCTGAGAGGAAGTAAATCCATTGAGTCATTCATCCAAACGGATGCGGCGGTGAACCCCGGCAATAGCGGCGGCGCACTGGTGGACGCCCAAGGAAGATTGCTCGGTATTAATACGGCAATCGCCACAAATACGGGCTCATTCCAAGGTTATTCCTTCGCCATCCCGATTTCCATTGCAACGAAAGTGGTGGATGATCTCATCCAATACGGTGAAACCCAACGCGGCTTAATCGGTATCGATATCCAAGACTTGGACAGCGAATCCGCCGAGGAGCTTGGATTGAACATTAACCAAGGCGTTATCATCGTTGGTGTTATCGATGGCATGGCGGGACAATACGCCGGCTTACTTCCGGATGACGTAATTACCGAAGTGGACGGCAAGAAAGTAAAGTCCGCTCCCGAGTTACAAGAGTTGGTAGGAAGAAAACGTCCGGGCGACGTGGTAAACCTGACCATCAACCGTAACGGTTCATTGAAAAAGATTCCCGTTAAATTGAAGGCGGGTTAAGAAATAAATCAAGATTTATCTTGTTTAAAGTTGGTTTTTCGTTTTGTTTTGATGCGTCCGTCCTGCGAAAGCGGGGCGGGCGTTTTTTGTTTTGTTAGATGATTAGATTTGTAGATGCTGAGATTTTTAGACTTCTACGGGGAATGGTGGCATCGTCTAATTCCAATCGGGATTTACTTGTTCCTTGGGATTTTTGTTTTTTCCTCCTTTTTGTATCCCGGCGGTTCTCAGGCGGATTCAAATTCCATTGGTTTTAGTTGGCTACATAATTATTGGTGCAATCTTACGAGTGATGTTGCGGTAAACGGGGAACCGAATCCCGCTAGACCCTTTGCCGTTTCGGGCTTACTTATTTTGTGCTTGAGTCTTGCCTTGTTTTTTATCCGATTTGCACAAGCTTTGCCCAAGGGCGGAATATTAGGTCAACTCATCCGTTGGGGCGGTATTCTTTCCATGCTTTTTGCCTGCATGATTTTTACCCGCCACCATGATATCATGACCATCCTCGCTTCCGTACCCGGAATTTTTGCGGTTATCGGGATTATCATTGCCATTTACCGCAGCCCTTTCAAACTTTTACGATTCAGCGGACTAGCCTGCTTGGTTTTATTATTGGTCAATAACTTGGTTTACTACTCTTCCTTGGGGATTTACTTTCTCCCGATTTTACAAAAAATCACTTTCCTCGCGGTTCTAATTTGGGTGCTAGTCGTTAATAAATACCTGAAAAACATGGCACACTTGTCACTTTAGCGAATTTTCGCTAATTGGACTTTCCTTATTGCCAATAAGTATGTATTTTTGTTTCAGCGAATTTTCGCGGCACAGAAATAAATATTGAAATGGAAGATACTTTGGTAAAGAACGTGCTGAAGGGAGGAGAGTTTATCATCAAGGAGTCATCTCCTGAGGACGTGTTCATTCCTGAGCAATTCGACGAGGAAAACCAAATGATCAAGCAAACCGTTTCCGACTTCGTAGCGCAAGTAGGAAACAAGGGCGCGAAAATCGATAATCAAGTAGAGCTATTGAAGCAAGCCGGTGAACTAGGCTTCTTGGGATGCCACATCCCGGACGAGTACGGCGGTATGCTTTTGGACACCAACACCGTAACCATGATTTGTGATAATCTTGGTGCCATAGGTGGTGGTTGGACCACATCCTTCGCGGCGCACACCGGTATCGGTATGTTGCCTATCCTTTACTTCGGTACGGAGGAGCAAAAACAAAAATACCTTCCTGAACTAGCGGCAGGTACAAAATACGCGGCTTACTGTTTGACCGAACCGGGTTCCGGTTCCGATGCCTTAGCGGCAAAAACACGCGCCGATCTTTCCGAGGACGGTTCACACTACGTCCTTAACGGACAAAAGATGTGGATTTCCAATGCGGGATTCGCTGACGTATTTATCGTATTCGCGCAAGTAGGCGGCGATAAGTTTACCGGCTTCGTGGTAGATGCCGATTCCGAGGGCATCACCCTTGGTGCGGAAGAAGACAAGATGGGTATCAAGGGTTCATCCACCCGTCAGGTATTCTTCGAGAACTGTAAGGTTCCCGCAGCTAACGTTCTTGGTGAAATCGGGAAGGGACACCTTATCGCTTTCAACGTATTGAACGTAGGACGTTTCAAGTTGGGCGCACTTGCAGTAGGAGGTTGTAAAGCTTCCGTAGCAAACGCCATCAAGTACGCCAACGAGCGTAAGCAGTTTAAGCAATCCATTTCCGGTTTCGGTGCCATCCAGTACAAGCTTGCTGAAATGGCTATCCGCACGTTCGCATTGGAATCCGCGATTTACCGTGTTTCCGATTTGTTGAGCGACAAGAAAAACCAATTGGTGGAGCAAGGCATGAGCTACTCCGACGCGCTTTTGGAAGCAGCGGAAGAGTATGCCGTTGAGTGCGCCTTGATGAAAGTATACGGTTCCGAAGCGGCGGATTATTGCGTAGACGAGAACGTACAGGTTCACGGTGGAAATGGTTTCTCCGAGGAATTCCCTGCGGCTCGCGCTTACCGCGATGCCCGTATCAACAGGATTTACGAAGGAACCAACGAAATTAACAGAATGCTTTCCGTTTCCATGTTGTTGAGAAACGCCATGAAAGGGAAGTTGGATATCGTAGGACCGGCTTGGGCGGTACAGAAAGAACTATCTTCCATGCCAAGCATGGAGAAACCAACCGGCGCATTCGGTGAGGAAAAGAAAGCCGTTTCAGATTTCAAGAAAATCATCTTGATGGTAGCGGGTGCAGCAGCTAAAATGCAAATGGACGGCGCGCTAAACTTGAAGGAAGAGCAAGAGGTATTAATGAACATCTCCGATATGATGATCGACACCTTCAATGCGGAATCCATCCTTCTTCGCGTAGAGAAATTGGAAGGCATGGATACGGAAGTGGACAAGTCCGTTTACGAAGCCATTCTTAAGACTTACATCTACGATGCTACCGGCAGAATCGAGAAATTCGCCAAGGACGCATTGGCTTCCTTCGCGGAAGGCGATTTGTTGGGCGTAATGCTTCGTGGCTTGAAGCGCTACGTGAAGTACCCGGTACAAAACGTGAAGGCGCATCGTCGTGCCATCGCTAAGGTACTTATCGAAGCTGATGACTACACGCTGTAAAGTATTGCCCGGAAGGGCGCTTTAAAAATACGCAACGGCACTATCCGGAAGGATGGTGCCGTTTTTTGTTTCTTGGTAGGTAAAAGAATCGAGAAGAACGATTGAAGAAGGGCAATCTTTAATCGTTCATGCGTCTCGTCCTACATATTAAGGGTCATTTAGTAGTCAAATCCTTTCAAGTAACCTTCATGTTAACGAATATTACTATTTTGGCTTTTCCTAT
>JAHDDF010000380.1 GCA_020629475.1 Saprospiraceae bacterium | reverse complement strand
AAGATATTGTTACATCCATTTCTGTTTTACTTTCAGGATGGATGTAATTTTTTCCTAGGGTACATTAACCGGCTAATTTCCCTACCACCTGCTTAACCGTTTCCGTCGATACATGTACCATCGACCATCCGTTGCCGTCCGTGTAAAGATTTCTTACGGGCTTCGTCATTCATATTCCAAAGGAATTATGCTTGCCGCATAAAATCAAAAGCCCCTTTCCTCAACTCAATACCGTATTCCAAGTAAGCCTTCATGCAAGCCAAGAAATTCGCCCAGCCACCTGAATTAGACAGTGCCCATTCCAGGTTTTCCTCGGTAAATTCTTTCCCGCCTTCGGTTACATGAACAATGGTATTGTCTTCCTTGAATTTTTCCAAGGTGATTTCAACCACCGTATCCGGATCCCAGACGAAAGAAACGGAACGGTTTTCTTCCACTTTTACATTCGTTATCGGAAATCTTTCTTCGAATTCAGGGAATCTCCAAAGGAGGTCTTTTCCCGTTTCAAGCCTGCCATTGCTTTCGGAAATGAAGTATTTGGTCATGTGCTCCGGATTTACGATTCCTTGGTAAACCTCCTTGATTGGTTTTTGGATTTGGAGCGATGCTTTGGATGTTAATTTCATGATTTATGCTGTTGGACACAGGGTGTTTTGGTTCAATCGACCGAATCCAAAGATAAGATTTGAAACCCTTTAAAAGTATTCCCGTAGACGAATGAGTGAAAGATGAAGTTTGCATGATTTGCCGGAGATGCCGGTGTCATGGCTGCTTTATACTTGCAAGTAAACGGGACATGAGAGAACAGGCCGACAAACACGGGGTAAATAAGGTAGTTACGTTAGGGGCAAGCTTGATGTTATTTTCAGGTGTATTGTTCGTTATTCTGGATATTATTATCCAGCAAATTTATATCAGCCTAAATTGGGGCTTTTGCATTGCCACGGCAATTTTATTATTCATCCATAAAAGGAAACTGGTTAAGCATACCAATTGGTATACCTTCATTCTTTTCATGGGGTGGATTTGCTACAATGTATGGGTAAAGGAAGACCATGATTTTATCAAGATTTACTTCATTATTATTTTTGGTGGCCCCCACATCCTCTTCATCGGTAACCGATATAAATGGGCATTAGGGCTCTTTATCCTTGTCACTTATGTTTTGCTATATAATGCCAGATTCGGTGTGCCGCTTTCCGGTTTTGATTTTGCCGAATTCTATGAATTTCTCCATATTCTGGTGTGTGGTGCCATCGTATATTTTATGATAGGTTACTTTAAGCACCAAGTAGAATTCTATTTACAAAAACAAGAGGAAATTATTGAGGAGACCATTTCCTTGAATAAGTCCCTAGAGGAAAGTAATGAGGAATTGTTGGTGGCGAAAACAGCCTTGGAAGAGAAAAATAAGGACTTGGAAACCTTTAGTTACGTTGCTGCCCACGATCTAAAATCCCCCTTGAATACGATTATTGCTTTTCAAGGATTATTCAAAGAACGCCTAGTAGAAAAAGGGGAATACGAAGAGCTTTCCGAGTTTGTGGATTATCCTTTGGAAAGTGCTAATTCCTTACGGGATATGCTTGAAAAACTTTTGGAGTTTACAAGGGCAAGTAACCGAAAAGACATCATAAAAACGGAATTTAATTTTTCGAATGTAGCGGAGAAGTTGAGGTTGGAGCAATTAAATGATTGGGGTCCTGACAAGGTGGAAATTCATTTGGATGTACCTCCAACCATGATTTATAGCGATAGGGAAATCGTCCGGTTCATTTTGCAGAACTTAATCAATAATGGGTTAAAATATAATCAATCACCCAAGCCTACCATTTGGGTAAAAACGAAAACGGAAGAGGATTTTTTCCGGATTGAAATCAAGGACAACGGAATAGGAATGAAAGCGGAGGCATTCGCCAATATTTTTGAGCCTTTCCATCGCCTTGTTGGAAAAGCGGATTATAAAGGCACCGGTTTAGGGCTTGCCATCGTATCCCGTTTATTGCACCATTTAAAGGGAGAAATATCCGTGGAATCCGTTCTAGGGGAGGGGAGTACTTTCACCGTGCGTTTGCCGATGGATGTAATAAAAGATGTAGAGATGGCTTCTAGTTTAAATGCCGATATTCTTTAGGGCTCATTCCCGTTTTTGATTTGAATAAATTGCTGAAATGTTGGGGATACTCAAACCCTAGTGAATATGCGATTCCGCTAATGGATTCAGTAGAACTGAGTAGACTATTCTTCGCTTTTTCAATGAGGAAAAAATGAATGTATTCCAATGCGGTTTTTCCTACTTCTTTTTTAAGTAAATCACTTAAGTAGCTAGCAGAAAGGTTGAGTTCCTTTGCGCAAAAATCCACGCTCGGAATACCGGTTTTATGGATTTGGTCTCCCTTGAAATGATTAATGAGCAATTTCTCGAATTTGCTTACCGTATCATTATTTAAATAAGCCCTAGAGAAAAATTGGCGGTCGTAAAAACGGAGGCAATAATCCAAAAATAATTCAATATTAGCCACGATTAAATGTTGGCTATGCCGGTCGAGTTTTTGACTATATTCTTGAATGATTTTATTTAATAAATCCTCTATCGCTTCCCGTTCATTATTTGAAATATGAAGTGCCTCATTTGAATCATAATGGAAAAAGGAATAGTTGTTTACCTTATTGGATAAATTAGATTTCCTAAAAATATCCGGATGGAATATCAAGGACCAGCCATCGGGATCAATATGAGTGTTCTCTTCCGGATTGGCGCTAAATTCCATTACTTGACCCGGCGCCATGAATACTAGCGTACCATCTTCAAAATCATATGAATTCCTACCATAAGAAAAGGCGCTACAGGTATCGGAAGATTTAAAAATAACCACGTATAAGTGATTAATAACCTTGACTCCTTGAAGACCGGAAACGGACTTTAGATCACGATTGTAAATGACACTTACGAGCGGGTGTTTCGGCTCGGATAAACCACCCATTTGATGCATTTGGGAAATGCTATGTATCTCTATCGATTGCGACATAATTACGAAGGCGTTTTCAAGTATTTATCATAAAATTCTTCAAAAGCGTCCAACTGGAATGTATTGGCGGCCTTGCCTATTTCCGTATCGGGAGAACCAACTTCGAAGCCGTGGTAACCGCCTTTAAAGATTTTGAACTTCACCGGCACCGAAGCATTTTTCAAAGCCTCAATATAAGCTACGTCTTCATCGTAAAATGGTTCCAAGTCACCAACAAAACTAATCGTCGGCGGGAAATCGGTATAATCCTCATTCAGGGAAGGGGAAGCGTAGGCGGGTACTTGCCCTTTGATATTCCTAAGATAAAGATTCCAAGCAAAATCATTGATGTTAGCGTCCCACATGGTAGAACCCAGCATCCTGGATGATGGGGTAATCATGCGGTGGTCCAACATCGGGTATATCGGCATTTGGAAGGCGATTTTTACGTCCTTGGTATCCCTTGCCTTGAGGGTCACCGCCGCCGTCATTCCTCCACCCGCGCTATGCCCGGCTATCATGATTTGATCGGGGTTAATATTGAGTTCCTTGGCGTTATCCCGAATCCATAGCAGTGTATCGTAGCAATCATTAAAGCCTGCGGGAAAGGGATCTTTTTGGGATAATCTATAATCCGGCGCGACGATAACGATATCCTTCCTCTTGAGGACGTCGGTATAAAAAGGATTCGCCATTTCGGGTAAGCCCATCATGTATCCTCCACCGTGCAAATAGAGCATGGCGGGAAGCGTTCCTTGGTTTCCTTCCGGACGGTATATCCTTGTCCGTATCTTATGTCCCTGTGTCGTAGTACTCGGAATAAAGCGCGTTTCGTTAATCGCCGATTTGACTTTCTGCCCCTTGGTAAGCCTAAACAGGCGGGTCATGATTTTTAGACTCCACTTTCTGGAATTAACGGAAACCAAAAAACGAAACTGTCCATATTGGGCTTGTAGCTCCTTGTCGTACATCTCCTTCGTTACCACCATGTCCTTATTTTTGAATCATTTATTAATACGGATACAAAGGAACGGTAGCGGGAATGGAGGGACTAAAGGATTTTAGGGATATGCTAAATG
>JAHDDF010000379.1 GCA_020629475.1 Saprospiraceae bacterium | reverse complement strand
TTTTGGGTATTCTTGATTTTGTTTTCCCACCAGTCTTTTCTGGTTTTCGGTCTACGACGCCCTTTTTCACAATTTTTATGACCATGCCAGAAGCACCCATTCACAAAAATTACCGTGCCGTACTTCCTTAAGACGATATCAGGGCTCCCGGGTAACTTTTTCACATGCAATCTATACCGAAATCCTTGAGAATGGAGGAATTTTCTGACCAACAACTCAGGTTTTGTGTCCTTTCCCTTCACGGAAGCCATCATACGGCTACGGGTTTCCTTGTCTATTTGCTTTGCCATGTAAGAATTCGGTCATTCCTTTTCCTGAAAATACGATTCAAAACGGATTTAAGTAATTTTGTCCCTGTATGGACGAAAAACTTATTATCGGTACAAGAGGAAGTAAACTTGCCTTGTGGCAAGCACATTTCACCCAGGACATCCTCAAGGAAAAGGGAATTGATTCAGAATTGAAAATTATCAAAACCCGGGGTGACCTCATCCAGAACATCGGTTTTAGTAAGATGGAAGGAAAAGGTTTCTTCACCAAGGAAATCGAAGATGCCCTCCTTAGGGGCGATATCCATCTCGCCGTACATTCCATGAAGGACTTACCCACGACCTCACCTGAAGGCTTGTGTATAACCGCCGTTTCATATCGGGCAAACCCTTCGGATATCCTTGTTATCAAAAAAGATAAAGTAACCCAAGGAAAATTATTAAAACTCCCTGAAGCAGCTGTAGTAGGTACCTCTTCCGCTAGAAGAAAAGCTCAAATCCTTGGTTTCAGGCCTGACTTACAAATCAAGGACATTAGAGGCAATGTCCCCACTCGTTTAAGAAAATTGGAAGAAGGACAATTTGATGCCATTCTTTTAGCGGCAGCAGGAATTGAAAGGTTAGAATTGGATATGTCCGGTTTTGAAACCATTATCCTTAACCCAAAGGAATTCATTCCCGCTCCCGCCCAAGGTGTATTGGCATATCAAACCCTTACTTCAGATACCCGTGTACGGCGACTACTCAAGCAAATCCACAATCCTGACATTTCAGCCAAGACCAATGTAGAACGCGGTGTACTCAAGGCATTGGATGGTGGTTGCCAAATGCCATTGGGCGTTTACTGCGAACAAGATAATATGGGATATTTCCATGCCATTGCCGCCAAGGCGGACGCTTGGAACGCACCGGTAAGACAAGCAAAAGCATCCGGCCCATCAGCCAAGGAATTGGTAAAAGAAATACTAAAACAACTTGAGGGATAATTATCTACGATTCATCAGGATTCGTTAACTTAGGATTATAATTGAAGGGCTTAGGTGATAGAGCATAATTCAATTATACAAACACGATTAACAAAAACTTACTGATGAATCTCAAGATTTACCTAATGCTGCTCCTAGTAGCACTCTTATTTTATCTACCCTCCCAAGCACAAGATGGTTGTTACACCATGGAAAAGAACAGGCGGCATTTAGAAAATGTCCAACCTATTCCTTTTTCGTTCTTGGGGCGTTCCGGTACCTGGTCATTAACCGATGGATACGGAGGCAGTTGCACGCATGGTTGCGCCGTTGCGCCTTATACCAATGCTCCTACTAATTCCGGCTGCGGAAACTATATGGTTCCCATTAAAACCTGGATTTTTGCCGATGCCGGTGGAGGAAACCAAGCCGTTACCACTACCCAGGCAGCGGATCAAATCGGTTACCTAAATACTTATTTCGCGAACAGGGGTGTACCTATCGAGTTCTATCAAGTAGCCGGTTCTCCCGAAATCGTGGAGAATACGGACTTGAATGATTTTGATGATGATGGTGACGCTACCGATGACGATGATTTCGCAAGGGCGAACCACTATCAAGAAAACGTCATCAACGTATACATCGCTAATGTCCTTAGGGATGGCGGTTGTAATGGATACGCTTACCTACCTACAGGCTCCTCAGGTACGGATGCCATCGTAATGGGTGCGCCTTGCTATTCTACAGTTACGGATGTAACCACGAATACGCAATCCGCAGTGGTTTTCATTCATGAAATGGGACACTACTTAGGATTGTACCACACCCACGGAAATTACTCCCCCGCTACTTCACCCGATCCTTTTTCCGGCACCTTGTCCGAGGAATTAGTGGACGGTTCTAACTCCTGTACTACAGGTGATTTCATTGGCGATACACCGGCGGATATCAGTATCGCGGCAGCATTAAGTACTTTTGATGCCACTTCAAACCCGGCAGGAGGTTGTGCTTCCAGAACAGGCTGTACCGTCACCTTCACTTGTGATGATGCTAATATGGACACTTACGTCCCGGATTTGGATAATATCATGAGTTATAACAACATCTCCGGTTGTCGTCAAGAATTTTCGGATTGCCAAAAAGCGAAAATGGTGGATGCATTGGTTTGCGCAAGGAATTATTTGTGTGACGATGACGTAAGTCGCCATTTCACCCTAGCCGAAGATGCCGCCCTTGAAATTTGTATCGGGGATGCCATTCCTACTTTTACGGCTAAAAGCGCTTGTTACAATTGGTTTACTACGGAAACCGGCGGAACAGCAGCCGCAACGGGTGCCACCTTCACCCCTACTTCCGGACAATTGGACGTAAATACGGCAGGTGTAACCACCTTCTACATCCAAGATGCAAACGCGTTTAACGCGGATTGCCGCCAAGCGGTAACCATTACCGTAGCGGGCACCCCCGGCGACGGAGATCCAACAACGACACAAACAATTTTCAACACCCAAACCATTGGTATTTCCGCTACGGGAACTTCCTTGGGTACGGATGAAATCCTAGGGTGGTGGATTACTGAAGGTTCAGCCATTTCCGCAACAGTTACGGACCAAGCTACGATGGATGCCCAATCCGGTACTGCTACTGTTAGCCCAACGAATGATGGCTCAGCCATTACTACGGGACCAAACGTACTTTTCGAAGCGGATGACGTTGCCGGCGGATTGGTATTGGATTGTAGCGGAATGGATGAGGGTGTAAATTATTATGCTACACCCATTATTTCAGAACAGCGTGATGCCGTTGCGGATGCAACCTGTACCGCTAATAGTAGTAGCGGCGGAAATATCACTTTCAATAGCTTCCCCGGTAAATTCAGGATCATTGATCCGGCGGATGTTACTTGCCGTCCCGCAACCTTGTACGGTGACCCTACCTTTACGTTTACCGTAGTGGTGTCCGGATATACCGGCCCGGCGGGCGAATTGAGTATCGTTATCCGTGATGATAATTTCAATGGTACGACCATCGTCAATGATTGGTTCAATACAGGAGACGGGACTTATACTTACTCTTTCCCCGGTGATGTTACAGGATACGATCCTGCTGATCCGGGTGACCCTTCTTGGGCAACCGGTGTAACAGCTATCGTTTGGCACCAAGGCGGAACAGGAATGTCTTCGGGTACCGTTACTTTCTCCGTGGAGGTTACTTATCCCGGACAAGCGGGCATTGACTTCCCTACTTTGACCTATACCGATTGCGTATTCGGTGAACCGGTAATTATCGTTTGTGATAATTCCCTTGCACCCGTGGAGCTTCTTGATTTCACGGGCAAACAGGAAGAGAAAAACGTCCGCTTGGATTGGTCTACGGCAACGGAAATTAATTCCAAGCATTTCTTGGTGGAGCGCTCCGTAAACGGAAGGGATTATGAAACTCTTGGTGTTGTGGAAGCGGCAGGAAATACCACGGAAAAGAGGGACTATACTTTCCTTGATGAATATCCTCGTCCGGGCACCAATTATTACCGCTTAAAGCAGGTGGATTTAGATGGCGCTTATGAGTACTTCGGACCTGTCCAAGTTGACTTCCGCACTCTTGGATTGGTGAACTTATTCCCTGTCCCCGTAAAGGGCAACCAATTATTCATGGAGTATGATTCTCCCGTAAATGGTCAAGTGGATGTTCAAATTTTTGATGCCGCAGGAAAATTGGTTTCACAAAATGCCTTTGATGTAAATTCAGGAATGAACAACCTAAGTTTGAATATGGAAGACATATCATCAGGCGTGTATTTCCTTCGAATTCGTCAAGGAGAATTTATTAGCCACGGAAGAGTTGTGGTCGAATAAAC
>JAHDDF010000378.1 GCA_020629475.1 Saprospiraceae bacterium | reverse complement strand
AATCCGGAAGCCATAAGCCACCTTAAAACGGATCAGGTAATGATACTGACGGCGGGAACCAAGGAAATCCAAGATTTTATCGTGCGTCATTCATCCGATCCTGCGGTTTATTTGGAAACCGTGGAATTGAAAAGAGTTAATCGTGAAAACTGATATCAATCATCTCCGGATTTGACAAGCGTCATGGAGTAGGGGATGAGTTATCCGCAACTTTATATCAACAAAAGAATACAAAGTCATGGTATCAGAATTTCAAAACATAGAGGGGGTTATGACCTCCAATCCCCAAACACTCCGACCCAAGGACACCCTAACGACGGCTAACCGGATTTTTGAGGAGATGAATTTTCATCATATCCCGGTTACGGACGAAAACGGGATTCTACTCGGGATGGTAACTCGTGAAGCGGTAAGGGCTTGTCAAAGCCCCTTATACTTCACCGGAAATCCTCAAGAAAAAAGAAGAAGCCTTCAATTAATGGACTCTATTTTATTGGAGGACATTATGGAGAGAAACCCGGTAATGATGAAACCCGGTGAATCCGTTTCCAAAGCCATTCTTCTTTTTAAGGAGAACCGTTTTGATTCCCTACCCGTGGTAGATGATAATAAAAAGTTGTTGGGGATTCTTACCCCTTACGACTTGTTGATGAAAGCCTAAATACAAGAGAGATGAAGAGTATAATCGTACCCGTTGATTTTTCGGCATGTTCCGATAATGCCCTGGAATTGGCAGTTAACTTAGCAAGGGAGTGGGGTGGAATCCTACAATTGGTTCATGTTTACCCCAGTTCCATTCATAATGCTGAAGCCTCCTTGTTACCACAAAACCGAACCAGTGTTTCCTCTAGAACTAGATTGGAGTTAATGGCAAAAAAGGTAAGGGAGAAAGCGGATGGCGCCTTTCATGTAGAAGCCCATTTTATTCGGGATTTTGTACCTGAGGGAATTGCTTTTGCCGTAAAACGTTATCAAGGGGATATTGTGGTAATGGGAACCCACGAGCCCGATGGATTGGAACAAAAATGGAAAGGAACCCACACCTCCCGCATTTTGGATGTGGTAAATGTACCGGTCATTGCCGTTCCGCCGGATGCTAAAACTTCAATCCCTGAATATCTTTTATTGGCAATGGATGATCACACGGATACGGAAGGAGAACCTTTTGAGGTGATGAGGGAGTGGAAAGCAAAATTGGGTTATGGGCTTGGTGCCTTTACCATTAAGAAAACCGCTTTCAATACCCAAGCTTCCCAACCTGAACCGATTGCATTAGGAGATGATCTTTTGGATTACCGGGATGAGGTAGATCACACCAATACCATTCAGGGTATCCTCCATGAGGCGGCTTGGTCCGATGCGGATTGGCTGGTTCTGATTCACAAAAAAAGGAATCCAATAGGCAAATTATTCCACACCGGAGTTACGGAACATGTTGTGGCATCTACTGCCATTCCCGTATTAATTTTCAGGAAATAGACATCATAAAATCGAAGAATCATGGATATCAAGATAACAGCACCCGAGCACCCCAATCAAGAACGTCTAGTAGCTTTCTACAGGAATAAAATTGAAAATAAGTTCAATAAATTTCGGTTCCTGACCTGCATTACCGTAAAGGTTTCAAAAGACGAAGGGACCGATGAGTATAAGGTAAGCCTTCATGCCGAACCCATCAAAGGAAAATCCTTACATGCCACGGGGAGCCATACATTTGAGAATACGGCATTGTTGGACGCCGTTCAGAAAATGGAGGGAAGGCTAGAAAGGTATAAGGAAATCCACTACAAAAGTAGCCACAGGAATCAAGCAAGATTCCAATCGTAAAACGGAAGAACAATGAGAACACTCATTTCTTATATGTCGAGGCGCATGAAAGAAAACTTCACCTTTTGGGATTATGGTTTCTTAAAAACGTACGGCTTTTTAGCGGGACTGTTAGTTGGTGCATTTTTTCCCTTAGTCATAAAGGAGGTTGCGTGGTTTATCGTGGCTTTGTTTCTTATCCTCCTTTTTAGGTACGTTTATCTCCTTTTCCTTGAGAGAGGAAAAGAGGAATAAATTATAATTCGGCTCAATTAGGCAAATCTGTTGCTTGATTTTCAACTAGGTGCTCCTCTAAAATATTGTTATTCAGACGTTAGACGCTAGATGTTAGACATTAGAAAGTTGTTTACTAAAGTAACAGAACGGAGTCTAACGTCTAGTGTCTAATATCTAATATCTTGATTTTTAGTCAAATGCATCAGGCTGAGATAGCAACACGATTGCCTATTAGAGCCTATAATTCTTACAGGAAGAGGTTTTTTAGCGCAGGGTTGGGGCTATCCTTTGTAGGGTAGCCCTTTTCCCAATAAAAAAACCATGACAAAAGCCATGGTTTAGAGAGAGTGTATTAGGGCATTTGTTTAACCCCAAAAAGCATCTGGTGGGACAAATGTAATTTAGTGCCCTTCAGGTTGAAAGTTAAAATTTATGAACGATGCGGAAGGATTCATGAACCGCTGAATTTACGTGAAGAACGTTTTTTCAACAGTTTCTAACAAAATCCGGATAACCTTCTATTCCGTCCTTTTCCTTGGCCGTACCAAATTTCGGAGTACCCAAAAATCCAGGGTGGACTTAATCATTTCCGTATATTCCTCAAATCCGAGGGATTTAATGAGGTAGGCATTTACGTTCAGGGAATAACAGTCCTTAACATCTTCCGGATTTTCGGAAGTAGTGAGCATGACTACGGGGATATTTGCCCAAGTTTTTGAAAGATTTCTTTTTTCCAAAAACTCCTTGCCGTTTATGGTCGGAAGATTCAAATCCAGTAAAATGAGTTTAGGGAGTTCTTCCATTTCACTTAGGATGGTAAACGCCTCTTCTCCCGTTTTAGCACAGATATAATCAATCTCCAATCGCGCCTCGGCAATGGCTTCTTTCGTAAGGACTATATCCCCAACATTGTCTTCGATGTGAAGTACGCTAGGCATATCGTGTTTAATTTTGTTTGGTAACGCTAATGTAAAAAGTAGATCCTTTTCCAACCTCGGATTCAAAGTAAATTTTACCACCGTGGCTTTCAATTATTTTTTTACACAATGCCAAACCAATACCTGTACCCCCGTATTCATCATGATTATGTAGCCTCCGGAAAACCTTAAACACTTTTTCCGATGCCGCCTCCGGAATCCCTATTCCGTTATCCTTGAATCGTAATAGGGTTTCATTTTTTGTTTCTTCCCCACTAATGATAATGGTCGGGTTTTGTGAAGTATTAAATTTAATTCCGTTCGTAATCAAGTTTTGGAAAACCATGCCCATTTGAATCGCATTGCAGGTTATTTTTTTGGGTAGGGGATCAAATTCAATTTTTGCCCGCCGTTCATTTAGGAAAGGGACAAGGATTTCAAGGTTGGATTCAATGAGATGACGAAGTTCCATTTCTTCCCTGATTACCTCTTTTTTATCCGCCATTGAAAACTCTAGAAGTTGGCGGGTCAGTATATCTAACTTCTCGGCACCCTTGCGGATATATTCTAAATAGGCTTTTCCGTTTTTATCTAATTTGTCACCATATCTAGCACCGAGTAAATCCGAAAAGGAGCCAATCATTCTTAAAGGTTCCCGCATATCATGGGAAGCAACGTATGCGAACTGCTCCAAATCTAAGTTGGTTCGTTTTAATTGTTGGATGGTTTCTTTTAGTTCAATCCTTTGTCGGGCAAGAGGATTCATGTCCCTCACGACCGCAACGGCCTCATTTTCGTTAATTGGAAGAAAACGTACCTCAAAATGATCCAAACCTTCTTTTCCGGGAAGTGAGTATTCCTCCCTGACGATTTCCCCGGATTCAATGCATTTTCGCAATAATGCCATTTGGAATTCCGCTGTCTCCGGTGGCATTATTTCAGGAATGGTCTTTCCCAGAAATAGTTCGGGTGGCATGAATGTTTTTTGCATTCCCGCCTTGAAGTCCAAATAAGTTCCTTTTTTGTCTAGATGGAATAATAAATCGGGAAAAGCATCAAAAATGCTTTGCAATTCCTTATTCCTTAATTCCAAAGCCTTTCGGGTTTCCACTATTTCCGTAATTACTTCCGAAAACATGATTAACCCTC
>JAHDDF010000015.1:14726-24853 GCA_020629475.1 Saprospiraceae bacterium | reverse complement strand
AACCAAGGAACTAGATGGTGTTTTCCAAAAGATTTCAAGCTTCCAATTCGAGTATTTCAAGGAGATGATCCCGGAGGAATTCAAGGAGCTTTGGCAAGAAGGCACCCAAGGCGGGAAGCACATCATTAAGTTATGCGGTGCCGGTGGTGGTGGTTTTCTCCTTGGTATTTCCAAGGACGAAAGTTTGCCTAAAAATGCCTTTTTCCTAGGAAAATAATGCCTCGGCACCATTATTGCAGCCGAAAAAGCACACATTCCCGAACTTTTTGTCTTAATATTTTTAGCAACTTGTTAAAAAACATTTAAGGTTCTTTAAAAGGGAGCATCAAACGGGGCATTCCCCTAAATTAGATTCATAATCGAACGGGAAATATTATTTCCGTTAGTTTTCAAACATCAAAATTCTATTGTCCATAAGACGTAAACTCTACACTATTTGATTTTGGGGTGATGATTCACCCAAACGAAAAGAACATATTTTCAAACGACCTAAAATCAGATCGTTATGGAGTTACGACAGCTTAAAGACAGAGAGTTGATCCATTGCTACCTAGAAGGCAATGATCGTGCGTTCGAAGAACTATTGACTCGCCACAAGGACAAGATTTACACGTCCATTTACCTATTCGTAAAAGATAATTCTCTTGCTGATGACATCTTCCAAGATGTATTCATCAAGATCATCGATACCCTGAGAAAGGGAAAATACAACCACGAAGGAAAATTCGTGCAATGGGCGATGCGTATCTCCTATAATATGTGCGTGGATCATTTCCGCCGCAACAAGCGCCGCCCTACGGTAGCGCCTACGGAAACCTTCGACATTTTCGAGGTACTAAAAGTATCCGAGGAAAATGCGGAAACCGCCATCATCCGTAGCGAAACCCATAATAAGATCAGAGGTTTGATTGATGCTCTTCCGCCGGAGCAGCGCGAGGTCGTTATCCTCCGTCATTACGCGGATATGAGTTTCAAGGAAATCGCCAAGTTGACGCGCGTAAGCATCAACACCGCCCTAGGGCGTATGCGTTATGCCTTGATCAACATCCGCAAGATGGTGGATGAGAAGCAGATTAGTCTTCAGAAGTCGTAAGAATTCTAGACCTCGGAGATTTTAGGAAACCTCCGAGGTCTAGAATTACCTCCCCCCTTTTGTTTAAATTATCTAGGTAACGGCTCCGGGTCTTTGATCCGGGGCCGTTTTTAGTCAGGGTGACAGTAGGTGGAGCCTAAAACTGGATTGTAACCGCCAAGGAAACACCTCTTGAAAAAAGTCTGTCGCCCTGACTAAAAACACTTTCTTCTAAGGCAAGTCGCTCCCTAAAGAAAAAAGTCTTTTCTTCTTTTGTGGCTTCTTCTAATATTGCCTCGATTGAACCATATTTTTAAGTACCTTTTCTATACCTTCCTTGTCCAAAATATTCCTTTCCGGTATTTTTTGGTTCTCAATCATTAAATATCAACCCCAATGCTCAATGGTTGCGATAGTCGATGGTTACCCCATCGACTACAACCCCTCCGCCAACAAAACCACCCTCAACGCCTTATCCCTTTCATCATCATAATCCAACAACTGCTTGGCATAAGCATGCAATTGTAATTTCGGATTATCTAATTCCGTAATGGTTTTGATGCCGGGCTCATCCAAGAGCGATTTCACATCCATATCCGAAGGCATTTCCAAGCAGCCGCCTAGTTGGGCAAGGTTATTCCCGGTAAGGATTTCACTTTCACGGACGGCTTTCGGTAAGGCATCCACACCAATAGCGATTTTGGTAACCGCTTGAACGATGGGGAATACATTAGCACCGGAACAGCGCACGTAATACGCACGGCCCATACGTCCCATCAGGTCAATTTTGTGGGGATCGATCCGTCCTTTATCGTCAATGACATTTTCATTGATGTGCATCCTTACCACATCGCACATGATGAGGTGTCCTGCCCCGCCTTGGTCACCAAGGGTAACGATTTCCTTTACCCTGCATTCCATTTGTACAGGTGACTCCTTTACGCGGTAAGGCTTCACCAAATCGGAAGCAATCGGCGTTAAGCCGGATTTTTCAAATTCACTGACATCGGCGGGATATTCCACGGACGCCAAAGCCATTTGTCGCACCGTAGCGTAGTTCACGACATTGATCACCACCTCCATATTCTCCTTGATATTATGAAGTGTATCCTTGGTGGTATTATTCATCACGCGCCTATTGGAGGAAAACACCAAAATGGGCGGATTGCTGCTAAAAGCATTGAAAAAACTGTACGGTGCTAGATTGTGGTTGCCATCGGCATCAATGGTGGAAGCGAAGGCTATAGGACGCGGTGCTACTGAACCCAATAGGAATTGGTGTAGGTCATGCGTGGGAATGGTTCCCGGATCTATTTTTCTGAAATTCATATTCCGAAGATAAGACCTGCGTCTAAGACCTCCTAGGTTTCTTGTACTTTATCGGAAAGGCATCCTGCGACCATAACGAATGGCAATATTAAACCTAGGAGGTCTAGGACGACGCAGGTCTAGGATCGCGGGTGAAAAGAAAAAATAACATCCTTCAAGTACTCCTTATCCAAATGCGTATAAATCTCCGTAGTGGTAATGGATTCGTGCCCTAGCATATCCTGCACTGCCTTGAGATCCGCGCCGCCTTCCACCAAGTGCGTAGCGAAGGAGTGCCGGAAGGTATGCGGACTAACATTTTTCTCCAAACCGATTTCCTTGGCTTTATCTTTTACGATATTGAAAACCATAATCCGGGAAAGGAAACGTCCTCTTCTATTCAAGAAGACAATATTCTCGCTGCCCTTTTGGATGTTATTCATCAAACGGCGTTCATCCAAGTAGAATTTTAATTGTTTAACCGCTTCCCCGCCGATGGGCACCAAACGCTGTTTGTTGTTTTTCCCGATAACGCGGATAAAACCGATATCCAAGAACAAGTCGGAAATTTTGAGGGTGATAAGTTCGCTTACGCGCAAACCGCAAGCGTAAAGTACCTCAAACATGGTGCGGTTACGCCTTCCTTTTGGTGTACTCATATCGAAGGAAGCCAAGAAACGTTCTACTTCGTCCACGGATAGCACTTCAGGTATTTTCCTTGTCAACTTCGGGGACTCCAACAACTCTGTTGGGTCATTTTCCAAGATGCCCTCAATCACCAAATACCGATAAAAAGCCTTGATACCGGAAAGAATACGGGATTGCGTAGCCGCACCTAATCCAAGTTCATTGAGGTAACGGAGAAAATGGCGTAACTGCGTCAAGGAAACCGTTGTAGCTGAAGGGGGCTCTTCCAAGGAACCTAGATACTCCGCCAGTTTCTTTACATCCGAAGCATAAGCCGACACCGAATTACCGGAGAACGAACGCTCCAATTTCATGTAGGCGATAAATCCTTTTATGAGTGAATTCCAGTCCAAGGGCTTAAAGGAAGATTTAAGACGTAAGATATAGGATGTAAGATTGATTTGTAGAAAGCAAGCCTACATGTTTTCACTGAACAACGTTAAATGCAATGTTTCTACCGATCGTCGCAGTCTCCCGACTGCGATGTTTTACCTTTACTACCAATAAAATGTTCCCAATCCCGATATTTACACCATGACTTGGGTCCAGAAAATCATATACCTTTTTTTAAATACCCTTGCTAAAACCGTCCTTGGGATTTATTACAGGAAAATAACGGTAAACGGCACGGAAAACATCCCTGAGGATGCATCGGTGTTGGTATGTCCCAATCATCCGAACACCATGTTGGATCCGGTTTTGATGGCGAATATCCTTCCTTTCCGATTGTTCTTTCTTGCCAATTACGGACTATTCAAAACCAAGCTTACCAACTTCCTGATGTCCGATATCTTCTTTTGCATTCCCGTAAAACGGGAGAAGGACATGGCTCCCGGTGAACCCGTTAATAATTTAACCACCATTAAATTATGCCACAAGAAACTGAGCGATGGCGGCTCCATCTTTATGGCACCGGAAGGAACAAGTTTCTTATACAAAAGAATCCGAAAACTCAAGGATGGAATCGCAAGGATAGCCCTGTTTGCCGCTAGGAGAAACAAGTGGAATTCCAAGGTCGCCATTCTTCCCATCGGTACCAATTACGAGGACACGACCATGTTCCGAAGCGAGGTAATCATCAACATCGGAAAACCGATTTTCATTGATGACTACAAGGCGGAATTCAAAAAAAACAAGGAAGGCGTTTCCGATGTGGTCATGAAGGATTTAAGGGCAAGGATGGAAGCCCTTTCCTTGCATACCCAAGACGAACAAGAAGCACAAATGCTACATTGGGCGGAAGCCTTAAAGGGACCTTTTGACCGCTACGAGGAAAGACTCGTTTACCAACAAGAAACCACCAAGACCATACGTTTCCAAAAAAATAATCTTCCCAAGGATTTCGAGCAGCTTTGGGAAAAGGCTTATGAATATTTTGAAACCCTAAAACAAGCGGGTATCTCCTTGGATTACGATTTTTCAAAAACGGAAAAACAAGTAAAAAACAAGTCGGCACTCTACACCTTCAACCGTATTTTTGGGGCGCCTTTTTATTTTATCGGGAGGATTTTACATTGGGTATGGTATGCACCTTATGCCTTATACCTAAAATTGAAACTCTATGCAGGATATGAATCCATGGTCAAAATCCTAGGAGGCTTGGTTCTATTCCTCCTTTTCTATCCGCTTTTCCTTTTCCTCCTAATTTATTTCGGAGATCCACCTTTCATTATCGGCACCCTTATTTTATTAATTATTACGGCAGCGCTATTACAACCATATGAAAGGGCAGGCAGGAAATTAAAGGAATCCAAGCGCATACTTGCCCTTGAAAACAAGGAACAACTGCTTGAAAAAAGGAAATACTTACTAAAAGAATTCCGATCCCGAAAATTGATATAAACCATTCCGATTAAAGGCTGTTTGCTTTTCGTTCAACACGTGACTACCAAATCCCGTGAAATAAGAATACTTTTGTGAATCGTTTCCGGCGATATTTCCGGAAGCACAAACAGCGTTGCGGAATGAGCCGACAACCCGATCAAAAAGTCGTAAGCACCATGCCATTCACCGACGATCCCACGGCTTCCTCCAGGAAGCAGGATCATATCGAGCTTGCATTCAAATCGCAGATAGCCCGGACGGATACCCGCTTCGACTATGAGCCATTGCTATCGGCACATCCGAAACGAGGTAGCCTACCCGCTTTCCCTTTCCTTGGAAAAACCATGAAAGCACCGCTTTGGGTTTCTTCCATGACCGGGGGAACAGGCGTAGCCGCCACCATCAATGCCAATCTTGCCCGCGCATGCGGCGAGTTCGGTATGGGAATGGGATTAGGCTCTTGTCGTCAATTATTGCGCAGCGATGAATACTTGAAGGATTTTGATGTTCGCCACCTTATCGGCGATGCACCGCTTTACGCCAATTTGGGTATCGCGCAGGTAGAGCAATTATTGGACAGTAAGGAAACTTTCTTAATTGACAATCTCCTTGAAAAACTAAAAGCGGACGGGCTTATCCTTCACATCAATCCGCTTCAAGAATGGTTACAACCTGAAGGAGATAGATTCAAGTACCCACCCATTGAAACCATCATGCGTTTGATGGATGGTGCGAGCTATCCCATTATCGTAAAGGAAGTAGGTCAAGGATTCGGATACCAAAGTTTAAAAACTCTTTTACAATTACCTATCGAGGCATTGGATTTTGCCGCGAATGGCGGTACGAACTTTGCCAAATTGGAATTACTGAGAAGTGATGAATCCAAGCAGATGATTTATGAGCCATTGGCTTTCGTAGGGCATTCCGCCGAGGAAATGACCGACATGACCAATCGTTTGGTAGAGGAATTGGGAGATAAAGTACGTTGCAAGCAAATCATTATATCGGGTGGTATCAAAACCTTTTTGGACGGTTATTACCTGACCGAAAAATGCGACCTCCCTTGTATTTACGGTCAAGCATCCGGCTTCCTAAAACATGCCATGGGCGATTACGAAACGCTTAGGACTTACGTGGATACACAAATTCAAGGATTGGAACTTGCCAATGCTTATTTGACCGTAAGAAAATAAAGCCTATTTTCGATGACTGTGAAAACGAACGACAAAAAAGGCATATCCGGTTTTTCGAAATTATCGAAGGATGAGAAACTGCGTTGGATGGCGGAAAGCCATTTCAATAACGCGGATGAAGTGGTTCAAGAAATGGAATCCTTCAATCATCCCAACGGCGATTTACAAAAAACCCTCAATGGATTTTCCGAGAATACCATCAGTAATTTCCCCATGCCTTACGGCTTGGCGCCGAACTTCCTGATCGACGGAAAAATGTACACCGTCCCGATGGTCATCGAGGAAAGTAGCGTAGTAGCGGCGGCTTCACACGCGGCAAAATTTTGGTCAAAGCGCGGAGGTTTTAAAACGGAAATCCTAGGAACGGTTAAGGTAGGTCAAGTACATTTTACTTGGGACGGGGATTACGAAAAGTTGGTTCGAAATTTCGCGGAAGTCAAGGCATTACTCCTTGAAGAAACCCAACACATTACCCACAATATGCGCAAGCGTGGCGGTGGTGTTTTGGACATAGAATTATTGAACCTCAACCACCTTGAACCCGATTATTACCAGTTAAAGGTTTCTTTTGAGACCTGCGATTCCATGGGTGCTAATTTTATCAATTCCGTATTGGAGGAATTCGGTAAAACCTTTAAAAGAAAACTCAAGCAGGATTTCGGGGCGGAGCCATTGATTATCATGGCAATCCTATCTAATTATACCCCGAACTGTGTAGTCCGCGCTTCCGTGGAATGCCCGGTTTCACAATTGGGGAAATTCCCGGGTGAAATGCCTTCCGAGGTATTCGCGCAAAAGTTCTATAAAGCGGTAAGAATTGCCACGATTGATCCTTATCGTGCCACAACACACAACAAGGGCATTTTTAACGGCATTGACGCAGTGGTAATCGCCACGGCAAATGATTTCCGTGCCGTTGAGGCAGGAGGTCATACCTATGCTTCCAAGGACGGACAATATCGCAGCCTTTCCCATTGCAGTATCAAGGATGGCATTTTCAAGTTTTGGTTGGATATTCCTCTTGCCCTCGGGACCGTGGGTGGCTTAACCAAACTTCACCCATTGGCAAAACGCTCCTTGGAATTATTGGGTAATCCAAGCGCCAAGGAACTCATGTCCGTGGTGGCATCCGTAGGACTGGCGCAAAATTTTGGTGCCTTACGTTCCTTGGTTACCGTGGGGATTCAAGAAGGGCATATGAAAATGCATCTTCAGAATATCCTTCGGCATTTGAATGCCAATGAAACCGAATGCGAAAAAACGCAAGCCCATTTTAAAGACAAGGTGGTTTCTTTTTCCGCGGTTCGTGATTTCGTGAATACGCTTCGCTAATTTTTTTATTACTTTGCGACTCTCCTAGCCCATCGTAAAAATTCGGCACTATTAAAACTTTTCGCGCAAACGGAAAACTGTTGATTTCCGGGGAATATTTTGTCCTGGACGGAGCGTTAGCACTAGCCGTGCCTACGCGTTACGGTCAATTCATGACCGTTGCCAAGCACGATGAAGAAGGTTTACTTTGGCGAAGTTTGGATGAAAAAGGCGAATGCTGGTTCGAAGGACATTTTACCTTACCCCAAGGGGAATACATCAAGGGAACGGACGGTGATACCGGAAAATATCTGGAAAAAATGTTCGCCTATATCCGTTCCGAAAATCCTTTATTCCTTGACCATTTAGGCAATACCCTTATTGAAACCCAACTAGAATTCCCTAGGGAATGGGGGCTGGGAAGTAGTTCTACTTTATTATATAATCTCGCGGAATGGTCCGGCGTGGATGCTTACGAATTATCCAATGCAAGCCTAGGCGGTTCCGGATATGATATTGCTTGCGCGGGGGCAAAGAATCCCATTCAATATCAAATCCAAAACGGAAAGCCTTATTCCCGTAAGGCCGCATTTAATCCGGTTTTCAAGGAACACTTGTATTTCGTCCACTTGGGCAGGAAACAGAATAGCAGGGACGGCATCAAGCATTATCAAAAAAGAAAAAGAACGGGCAGGGACGCCAATAATATCAGCATTATTACCAAGAGAATGCAAAGCGCCACGACCCTAAGTGAGTTCAAGCATTTAATGGCGCATCATGAAACGCTTATCTCATCCGTTCTAGGAATGCCCAAAGTAAAGGATCAACGTTTCCCTGATTTCTGGGGCGGCGTAAAATCCCTTGGTGCTTGGGGTGGTGATTTCGTAATGGTAGCATCCGGGGAAGGATGGCGGCTGACCGAAAAATATTTTAAGGACAAGGGATACGAGGTTTTCATCCCGTATGAGGAAATGGTTTTGTAAGAAATGAATCCTTAACTTTATTCTTCCAAGAAACAATCTTGAACCAAGCCTAACCATGCGTGCCAAACTTTACAAAAGCCGATTGTCCGAAACCGAATTCAGGGAACGCCTGTCCTTGATGGTGCAGGTGCATTCCAATGATCGTATCCGTCAACATCTCAAAAAATACAATACGGGAATGGGTGGCAGGATTTATGGCACCATCGGTGAGGATGAATTTCGTATTTGGCAACAAGGTGTATTGTCCGGTGGTATCTTTTACCCGGTTTTCATGGGAAAATTCCTGCAGTACAACAATGAACTCCAATTGGATCTTAATTCCCAACCCAATAAGATGGGCAACTTCATTTTCCTAGGAATCTCCTTGGTTTTAGGGTTGGGGTTGGTGCTTTGGGCATTGTTCTTTTCCCAAGAATACCAAATCTTGAATTCCAGATGGATTACAGGACTCCTTGGTTTAGGCTTATTCCTGTTCTTCCAAATCGTACCCAATGTAACTTACACTAAATCCAAGCGTGGCTTCCGGAGATTTCTGGAAGCGGAATTGGAACTGGAGCGGATAAATTAAACCATGAAGGAATGAAGTTTAGTGAAGAAAGTCCTTCATGTAACTTCATTCCTTCGTGGCTTAAAAATGCACCCAACCCTGTGCCTTCAAATCGTGGATGTTTCCGCCTTTGGTATGTAGTTTTACCCCTTCGGATTTTTCTACCACTTCACCACAGATATAAACGTCAGGCATATATTTTACCTTTTCCAAATCATCCGGGGAAACGGTAAATAACAGCTCATAATCCTCCCCGCCACTTAGGGCACAGGTAATGGGATCAAGGCTAAAATCAATCGCTAGTTTTTCCACGTCCGGACGAATGGGCACACCCCCTTCATTCAAAATCATCCCTACACCGGATTGACGGCAAATGTGGAATATTTCGGAAGCCAGACCATCGGAAACATCAATCATGGAAGTAGGAACAAAACCCGCCTTGGGGATAAACTGCTCCACCATATCCTTTCTTGCTTCGGGTTTTAGTTGTCTACCGATGACATAATCATTCTGTCCTAAATCAGGTTGAACACCGGGATTAGACAGGTAAATTTGTTTTTCCCTTTCTAAAATTTGAAGCCCTAGATAAGCGGCACCTAAATCGCCGGTAATACAAAGGATATCCCCCGGCTTGGCGCCGGAACGGTAAGCGATTTTGTCTTTTTCTCCTTCCCCGATTGCGGTAACACTAATAAACAATCCCTTTTGGGCGGAGGTCGTATCGCCACCAATTAAATCCACGCCGTAGTGAAGGCATGCCGCACGAATTCCCGCGTACAATTCCTCTAGTGCCTCCAAGGAGAAACGGTTGGAAATAGCGATGGAATAAGTAATCTGCTTGGGAATGGCGTTCATGGCATAAATATCCGAGAGGTTTACCACCACCGACTTATACCCCAAGTGCTTCAAGGGTGCGTACATCAAATCAAAGTGGATCCCTTCCGTTAGGATATCCGTGGAAATAACCTGCACCTTCCCGTTGCCCAAATCAAGTATTGCGGCATCATCCCCTACCCCTTTAAAAGTAGCGGCATGGTGAGTAGGAAAATTTTCCGTTAGATGACGAATCAAACCAAATTCACCAAGCTTGTTTACATCCGTCCGCCCTGTTGCATCACGAAGTAATTCCACTAGAATTCGCTCGGAAACATCATCGATACTTCCTACACCATTGATATCAACAACCTTGGTTTTGGTCTTGT
>JAHDDF010000015.1:1190-14626 GCA_020629475.1 Saprospiraceae bacterium | reverse complement strand
ACATCATCGATACTTCCTACACCATTGATATCAACAACCTTGGTTTTGGTCTTGTACAATTGAATAGCAGGATAGGTTTCCTCTTGAAAGGTTTCTACCCTTTTGATGTGCTTTTGTGGATCTTTATCATCGGCACGATTGGAATTCTCGGCACGTTTTTCCGCGCGTTTATATAATTCCATTTCAGGAACGACAACATTCAAAACATGTGTCACCTCAAGCCCCTTTTTCTCGGCGTATTCCAAGAAGGCATCTACTTGGGGTTGTGTTCTTGGATAACCGTCAAGGATTAGGCCATTGGCATCCTTGTTGGGTTCGATGCACTTATCCAAGAAAGCATTCATGATGTCATCCGGAACCAAATCCCCGGCATCACTATAGGACTTGAAGGAATTGCCCAAATCCGTTCCTTCGCCTATCTCCGCCCGGATTTGCTCACCCGTTGAAAGGTGGTAATAACCTAACTTCTTCGCCAATATCTCGCATTGGGTTCCTTTCCCTGAATAGGGAGGTCCCATAATTACAATCGTCTTCATGTATTAGTGTATTCTGCCTTTGCCAACAAAGGGGTTATTAAAACGTTCAAAACCGATGCTTGTGGATTGCATATGACCGGAGTAAACTTTCACGTCGTCCCCTAGGGGAAATATTTTTTGGGTAATGCTATCCAATAAGGTTTGATGATCCCCTCCCGGTAAATCCGTCCTTCCTATGCTTCGGAAAAATAAGGTATCCCCTGCGATTAAAAACTTATCCTTTTCACAAAAGAAACACAAATGCGCCGGAGAATGCCCGGGAGTAAAAATTGCCCTTAGTTCCGTATTCCCGAAGGCTATGATATCATCCTCCTTCAAGAATTTTCCCGGGTCAGGTGAAGGGTCAAGATTTACGCCGTACATCTTTGACGCCATCTCGGAATACCGCATGACTTCAACTTCCCCTTCGTGGCACTCCACTTCCAAACCGTATTTTTCATGCACGAAACGGTTCCCGAAAATGTGGTCCAAATGGCAGTGGGTATTGATCAAACGAACAGGTTTCAACTCGTTTTCCTCAATAAAACGAACCAATTCATCCCGCTCATTTTTATCATAACAACCCGGGTCGATAATGATGCATTCCTTGGTCTCATCATGGATGATGTACGTATTTTCCTGGAAAGGACTAAAAACGAATCCCTTTACGTCCGCCATTTGCCTGTAATTTCCTTGAACCGGTTAAGCGAAAAACTTAACTTTCTCGTTATAAATGTGTCTATATTAAGAACCAATAATAAATTGGTCTAAAAAGACGGTGCAAAGGTACGGTAATTGAACCTACTTGCAGCAATTTAAGGGCTAATGCCATTTTCAAAGTAGGAAGTTGTTTAACAACCTATACGGCATCCCTTTCCCTTGAATCTTCCTAGAAGAATTTTACTTTCCGCTTATGCGTCTACATCCTTACCTACTTTCGATTTTTGCCTTGGGTTTATTCCTTTTGCCCCTAGGAACCAAGGCACAAAATATCCAAACGGAATTCGGCAAAAACCGGGTTCAGTACCACAATTTTGTTTGGTTTGAATATGAATCCCAAAACTTCCGGGTTTATTGGTACGGCGACGGCAGGGGCATAGCCGAAAGCGTTGTACAAATCGCGGAATGGGATTATACCGACATCAAGGTTCTCCTAGAACATCGCATTAATCGTAAAATTGAAATCCTCGTTTATACGGACCTTACCGATTTAAAGCAAAGCAACATAGGTAACGAGGATACTTTTATAAATACAGGTGGCACCACAAAAATCGTGGAGAATAAAATCTTCGTGTATTTCAACGGAAACCACCGCGACTTGCGCAGGCAAATCAGGGAAGGCGTAGCGGAAGTGTATATCAACACCATGCTTTTCGGAACCAATTTTCAAGAGGTGGTTCAAAACGCGGTACTGTTGAACTTGCCTGAATGGTTCACCAAGGGATTAGTCGGATATTCCGGTGAGCCCTGGAGTACGGACTTGGACAATCAACTCCGGGACATCTTCGTAAGTGGAAAGTATAAGGATTTTGAGGAATTCGCGGAGAATGAGCCTAAACTAGCCGGGCACTCCCTTTGGTATTATGTAGATAATAATTATGGCAAATCTACTGTTTCGAACCTGCTATACTTAACGAGGATTAATCGGAGTGTGGAAAGTGGCTTTCTCTATGTAGTAGGTACGCCTTATTACAGAATGCTCAGTAATTGGGAGGATTATTTCAACAAGCGATACGGTGTGGATGCCCCGGAAATGAAACTACCTTCGGAATCCACCAAAATCGAGGTAAAGAACAAGCATAATCTTCCCATTCAAAACGCGACCATCAGCCCCGACGGAAAATCCATCGCATACAGCACCAATGAATTGGGCAAGCAAAAGGTATATATCCAAGACCTTTCCACCGGAGAGCGTGAAATGGTTTTCAAAACGGGAAGTTGCAATAGGCTTCAAGCTACGGATTACGAATATCCGCTTCTTGCTTGGAACACGGACAACACCCATTTGGGAATCATGTACGAGCGTAGAGACGTCGTGAAGCTTCTTCAAATCAACCGTGAAACCAAGGAGGAAATCGAGCAGGAATTCGCGCCGCAATACCAACGAGTGCATAGCATGGAATTCATTTCCCCTAATCAAATGGTCATCACGGGTACGGTTAGAGGATTTTCCGATGTTTTCCTTTATTCCATAAATACACGCGGAACTACTCGAATCACAACGGATTTCTGGGATGACTTAGACGCAACCTACGTTAAACTAGATGATGTCCCGGGTATCATGTGGGTATCCAATCGTGGAGCGGATTCCGTTGCCATCCAAAACAAATTGGATTCCATCATTCCTTTTGAAACCTATGACATTTATTACTACGCCCTTGAGGGCAATGATGCCAAGGAGATTGTAAGAATTACGGATACGCCCTTGGCAAACGAAAGAAGCCCTTACGCCATCAATAATGAAAATTACGGTTTCGTTTCCGATGTAAATGGTGTACAAAACCGTTATACGGGAGAACTTGAAGAGTTTATCGCTTATTATGAAAAAGTGGTAAAACTCAAGGATGGAGGTGAAGAACTCATCTATCCCAAGGATTCCGTTCCTGCCTTAACCGAGGAGCAAATCGACACGATGTACCTTCGTCCGGTAGTAAAAAGGCGAGGTTCTAATTTTGCCGCTTCTGACTACAACAGGAACATTGTTGAATTACAAGCAAATTCAAGGAGCGGAAAGTACGTGGAAACCATTTTCCATGATGATTCCTATTCCTTATATGTTTCAAGCAATGATGCTTCCTTAAGAACCACCCCTTTAAATACGGAGTATCGCCAGCAATTATTAAAAAGAAGCATTGAGGAACCGACAATAATCCCTGACGAAAAAGATGACCGCCCCAAAAGGCCAAAGGATAATACACCGGAACCCAATGAAAAATCCGACTGGGAATTCGAACCGGATTGGGGCTTAAACGAAACGCCTAAAGAACCGGAGGATAAACCCTCCCCAAAGGCACCAAGTGGCAAAGAAGATCCGGGCTTTACTTTCATTACGGATCACCTTGAGGAATATGATACGGACACTCCTCCAAAGGAAGATCCCATCGTTCCGGAAACACCCGTAACAGCGGAGCAAGACACGGATATTATTGACGTGGATAATTACCAATTCGAAAGTGATTTTGAACCGGAATTACCTGACAATGCCGCGGTCATCGTTCAAGAGGAGGACGGAAACATCAGTCTCCAAAGCCCAAGCATTGCATTCGCCAAAGATCCGGTAACGCGCCCTAAGCGCAAGGTTCATCGTTTTTATCCGCCAAGAATCCTTCCCCATCGTAGAAAATTCAAGGCAAACACCATTACCACACAGCTGGACAATGGCTACCTGTTTGAAGGGCTGGACAATTATACCGGCGACCTCTTTGAGCTATTCCGTGAAGCAGTAGGTCCGGGAATCGCGGGAACGGTTCTGGCACCTTTGTTCGATAATCCATACCAACAACCACCTCCGGGGATTTTCCTAAAAGGAAGCATTCAAGATCTTTTCGAGGATTATGAATTAGAAGGCGGCATTAGGCTTCCGACTACCTTCGACGGCTTGGAATACTACGTGACCTTCAAGGACATGAAGAAGCGTTTGGACAAGCATTACACCTATTACCGTAAAGCTAGAACCCAAACCTTCGATCTCTCCGTTCTACCGAATCCGTACAACGTAAAAACGGTTTCGGATATGGTTCAAACTGACTTGCGTTATCCCTTGGATATCTTCAGTAGTATTCGAGCGCGTGCGGCAGTACGATTGGATAAAACCCAATTCCAAGCCAACGATAGAATCACCTTGGATTTTGATCCTATCCGCACCCAGCGTATAAACTTGCGCTTGGAATACGTGTATGATAATACCATTGATGTTTCAACAAATATCAAGAACGGTACAAGAGCCAAGGTTTATGTGGAAGGTTCCAAGAGTATGGACGTAAGCCTCCTTGATGGTTTGAATTTTAATTTCAATAAGGGATTCATGGGGATCGTCGGGTTTGATGCCAGGCACTACATTCGTGTAGGGAAGCATTCCGTTCTTGCCGCAAGGGCAGCCGGTGCATCATCATTCGGTTCCGAGAAAATCTTGTTCTACTTGGGCGGTACCAATAATTGGTTGTTCCCTTCCTTCAACACGACCATCCCTACACCCGATCCATTGACCACGAATTTTGCTTACCAAACCGTAGCCGCACCGCTTAGGGGATTCAGGGCAAACATCAGGAACGGTAATTCCTACGCCTTGGGTAATTTGGAATTTAGGGTTCCTATTTTCAAATATTTCTATAAGCGACAAATCCGCTCCTCCTTCGTAAGGAATTTCCAATTCGTAGCCTTTGCGGATGTTGGAACCGCATGGCGCGGTGCTTCCCCGTTCAGCGAGGACAACCCCTTGAATACGGATGTCATCACAACTCCTCCGGGCGTAATTTCCGTTACCGTAAATTACTTCCGCGACCCTATCGTATTAGGCTTTGGTGGCGGAGTACGAACCAAGCTATTCGGCTATTTCCTACGCTTGGATTATGCTAGGGGAATCGAAACAAAAATATTGCAACCCGGGGTTTGGTACCTTTCCATGGGTACGGATTTCTAGGAAAGAAAGCATAAAAAATCATATTAGGGAGGCATTCCAAGAGGGAATGTCTCCCTTTTGATTTATCGTTATAAAAGGCTTGCTTATTTTGGGAATGGTTTTACGGAAACGTTTTATGATTTTTCACGTTTCAATAATACTCAAAACCTTGCCTAACATGAAGTATCCTTTACTAAGTTTCTTTTTGGTTTGCCTTTCCTTTTCCGCTTTCGCGCAATCCCTTTTTGATTTACAGCGCTCCGTTGTTATCCAAGCGGAAACCCAAACTTCACCGCCGGAAATCACCTTGAATTGGATAGAGGATGATAGTGCAACGGCATACGTCGTATACCGTAAAACCGGGGATTACCAATGGGGCGAGGTTACCACCCTTGCCGCAAATACCCTTACATATACCGATACCAACATACAACCGGGCCTGGAGTACGAATACCGTATCCACAAGGAGTCGGATAGTTATTGGGGGGATGGCGATGGCTATATCCTTGCCGGAATAGAGGTTGAACCCAAGGAACAAAGAGGTACGGTTATCCTTGTCATCGCAAATACGCATGAGGCGACATTGGAAACGGAAATAGACCAATTCGTCCTTGACTTAGAAAATGACGGTTGGCTCGTAAAAAAACTAAGCGTTGGAGAAAATGATCCCGTTCCGGGCATCAGGAATCTCATCATCCAATTGTATAATGAGGACCAAATGGACACAAAAGGAGTTATTCTCCTTGGAAATGTACCTGTCCCTTATTCCGGATACCTAAACTTAGATGGTCATCCGGAACATACGGGTGCCATGCCGGCGGATGTATACTATGGTGAAATGGACGGAACTTGGACGGACAACCTCGTTTCCACATCCGAATCCCCGGTAAACGGTAGGAATTGGAACCAACCCGGGGACGGAAAATTTGATCAATCTTATATCCCTAGTGACATTGACCTTGCGGTAAGCCGCATTGACTTTTCCGACCTCCCGATCATCCCTGATTCCGAGGAAAACCTACTTCGTAAATATCTCAATAAAAACCATGATTACCGAAACAAGAATTTCGAGGTAAAGGAACGCGCATTGGTGGAAAACCGCCTAGGCGCGTTGGTGGAAGGATTCGGGCAAAACGGGTTGAAAAATTTCGTACAAATTTTCGGGCAGGATAGTGTCATTTTCGGCAATTATACTTCTATGGTAAATGGAGAAACCTACGCCATGTCTTATGTCGCCACATTTGCTGGTTACGAGAACCTAATAAATGTAGCCAATACCCAAGACTTCGTAAACGATCAATACGAAACCATATTCACCATGATGATGGGTTCCTACATCTTTGATTACGATACCACCAATAATATCATGCGCGTAGCCCTTTCGGAAGGAAAAACTTTGACCAATGCTTGGGTCGGGCGTCCGGATTGGCAAATTCACCACATGGCTACCGGTCATCATATCGGGTATAGCGCCCTTCAAACCCAAAATGATTCCACTTATTACGACCCGAGTTGGTTCCCCAATTTATGGCGACTTACTACCATAAACCTTCTTGGGGACATGAGCTTAAGAGCACACGTCGTTTACCCGCCCTCCGGATTAAACGTAAGTATTAACGAGAAAGAAGTTTCCTTGGATTGGACAGCATCTTCTGACCCTGACGTCCTTGGATACCACATTTACAGGAGAACAGATCCAACCAAGCACTTCAAGCGGGTAAATTTGGAACTTATTACGGGAACATCTTTTGTAGACCCTTGTGTATTGGAACCAACTGAATATCAATACATGGTTAGAGCCGTGAAACTTCAGGAAACAGCTAGTGGTTCGTATTATAACTTAAGTCAAGGAATAAGAGGTGCCATTATCCAAACGGAAGACTACCGCATTGTTCCGTCATTTACTACTTCTTCCAATGGCTTAGAAGTTAACTTTACTAACACTTCCGTAAACGGCACTGACTACGAGTGGTCTTTTGGTGCGACCGGAACTTCTACTGAAGAAAACCCTTCAGTTACTTATCCGGGCTCAGGCTTATATAATGTAACTCTATTCGTTAGTAACGATTGCGAAATTGTTTCAGTTACGCAACAAGTACTAGTTATCGCTACCTCCAACGAGGATGTAATTACGGATTACGGAATAGAGGTTTTCCCGAATCCCGTTACCGATGATGTGCTTTTCATTCGTTCCGAAAAGGAATTACCTACATCATTCGTCGAGCTGTATGATGCTTCGGGTAGATTGGTAAAAGAGCAAAATATCCAAGCAGGAGTAACCAACCTCGGCATTGATGTTAGTTCACTCAGTGCCGGTGTTTATGGCCTAAGAATTCAAGATACGTGGATAAAAGTCGTAGTGGAATAAACTTTATTCTTGCTTCGGTTCTTCTTCCTCAAAACGAATGGAATTCATTATGGCATCCGCGTAGGGTAAGTGTTTTTCATAGGATTCCACTTCCGCCTCATACATCAACAAGTAGGCGGAAAGATTGTGGACAATCACGACCTGCTTCCACTTTTTGTTCCTGCCACCTACTTCGCCTTCATGAACAAAAACGGAAGCCTCGTGCCCGTTGATGGTTTCACGAGCAAACGTAACATTGGATGGATCATCGAATAAATCGAGCATCCTGTCCCTGGATAATGCTTCAAAATCATCCAAAGTCCTCACCCTGGTTTGTCCTAGGTCCTGTACACGTAGTAAGATATTATCCGCGTAACCATTCGTTTTTTCCTTGAACTCGAAAGCCGCGCGGGAACCAAAGGTAAACTCGGAAAAGGTCCAATCATCAGTGTAATCCAAGAAAACTTTTTCGGCAATACCGTGAAAGGTTTTCTTATCCTTAGATGCAATGATTTTTGTTAAGGAGGAATAATCATCCTCTTCCGTTACCGGGTTTTCCGGTTCGGATGGTTGACAAGCAAAAACAAAAAGCCCCAAGAAAAGGAAGAGGAAAGCGCGCTTCATCTTTTTTCTTTCAAATATATGGGAACATCCTATGTGAAACAAAAACGGGATCGAGGAAAATTCCCCGATCCCTATATCCCAAAAATATCCGGGTTTGCCTTATACGGCAATACCCTCATTTGCCATGATTCGTTCCGCTACCTTTTCGGGTACGGCATTGAATCTAGAAAAATGCATGGAATAGCTTGCCCTACCTGAGCTAAGGGCTCGCAAAGTTCCTACATAACCGAACATCTCCGCCAAGGGGACTTCCGCCTTGAGTAAAACGCCGGTATGCAGGAGTTCCTGTCCTAGGATCATAGCCCGTCTTCGGTTTAAATCACCGATTACGGAGCCCAGATAATCCTCGGGCACTCGCACCTCCACTTCCATGAGGGGCTCCAAGATGCGGGGCATCGCGTTTCGCGCCGCTGCCTTAAACGCATCCTTCGCCACCAATTCGAAGGCGAGGGGCTTGGATTCAGTCGAGTGGGTTTTTCCGTCCACCAATCGCACCTTGAGATGCTCCAAAGGGTAGCCCGCTAAAACACCATTATCCATCATCGAACGGAAGCCTTTTTCCACGCTAGGAATAAACTCCTTAGGAATAGCTCCGCCTACGATTTCACTGACGAATTGCAAACGTTCCCCTTGGGCGAACTTATCGCTTTCAAGGAATTCCGGATCAGCCGGACCGATATCCACTTCTATTTCCGCGAAGAGACCGGGACCGCCCGTAAACTTCTTCAAGCGTTCACGGTGACGGACCGTATGGGTCAATTCCTCACGGTAAGCCACATCGGGTTCACCTACGGTACAGGGCACCTTGAAATCATCCCGCAAGCGGGAAACGAGTACCTCCAAATGAAGTTCTCCCATTCCTTGAATGACGGTTTGTCCCGTTTCATGGTCCACCTTGACGCGGAAGGTCGGATCTTCCTCCGCCAGTTTGGAGAGGGCGATTCCGAGCTTATCCGCATCCGCGTTATTCTTCGCCTCAATGGCGATACCGATAACCGGTTCCGGTACGAACAAGGATTCCAAAACGACATCAATCCCCAAAGCAAGGGTATCACCCGTACGGAGTTCCTTGACGCCTACTACTGCTACGATATCACCCGCTTCCGCGAAAGGAATGCTTTCCCGTTTGTCGGAATGAACACGGTACAATTGCCCGATACGTACTTTCTCGCCCGTTCGCATATTCATGACGGAAGAACCGGCTTCCACCTTTCCGGAATATATCCGGATAAAGGTCATCTTACGGTTCCGTTCATCAAGGGTTACCTTAAAGGCAAGGGCGGAAAACGCCTCGGAATTATCGGGTTTCAAGGAGATTTCCTCCTTGGTTTCCGGATGGGTCCCTTGGGCTACACCCCGATCCTCCGGGCTTGGCAAATACATCGCCACGGCATCCAAAAGCGGCTGAACGCCCTTGTTTTTATAAGCCGTTCCGCAAAGCACGGGAACCACATTGCCGCTAAGGGTCAATTTCCGTAGTACACCGTTCAGCATTTCCGGGGAAATGGATTCGGGTGACTCAAAGAAGCGTCCCAAAAGGGCCTCGTCATGTTCCGCTAGGAATTCGATGAGTTCCGTACGGGCTTGTTCCGCGCTTTCGCGCAATGCCTCAGGAATGTCCTTGATTTCGAATTGTCCGGTAACATCATCTTCCCAAACTATCGCCTTGCCGGCGATGAGGTCAATGACTCCCCGAAAATCATCCTCCGTCCCAATGGGCATCTGGATGGCAACCGCCTTGGAACCTAAACGTTCCTCGATTTGCCGAACGACGTTTTCAAAATCGGCACCCGCACGATCCATCTTATTGACGAATGCGATTCTAGGTACACCATAACGATTGGCTTGTTGCCAAACGGTTTCGGATTGCGGTTCTACGCCGGCTACGGCATCGAAGAGGGCTACCATTCCGTCGAGCACGCGGAGGGCGCGTTCTACCTCAATGGTAAAGTCTACGTGTCCCGGCGTATCAATGATGTTCAAGACATAATCTTGCCCGTCGAATTTCCAAGTGGTTTGGGTAGCGGCAGCGGAAATGGTGATACCTTTTTCGCGTTCGATTTTACCCGTATCCATGGTGGAATTACCCGTATGGGTTTCCCCGATACGATGGATTTTTCCGGAATAATAGAGTACACGTTCGGTAAGCGTGGTTTTACCTGCATCAATATGCGCAGCGATACCGATGTTTCTGAGGAAACGAATTTTTCTTGCTTTCACGATAAATGGAATTGTGGATTATTAAATCCTATTCCATTCGTCCGGCCGACAGCTTATTTTCTTCTTGGAAGAAAACAGCATCGAATGGTGAAATATTCAAAGAGGAAATGATTCCAAGACGGAAGAAAGCTTACATCTTGAAAATTATCTCTTTAGACTTAATAGGTTCTGGATTATACAGAAGAAAGGTCCGCCGGTCTATCCCCTGTGGATAGTGAAGTGCAGTAGACGTGTTGTATATGTAGCGCGAAGCCTGAGTACGCGTTTCATAACGGCGGAATAAAAGATGTTAGATATTTAGACGACAGATGTAATGACATTTGAATTTAGGGACAAAAGACTTTTAAAATCAGGGGAGGATCAACCAAGACCCTTTTATGCTACGCACCTTTGGCGCTTGATTTATTTTTCTATCCTGATTCAAATATTAGGTTGCCTCGCTGAGGCAAAAATGCCCCTTAAATCCCTTGTCAATACAGCTAGATGTTAGACTTACTTGTCGGAACATCTTCGTCCTTACGTTGCTACAACACAAGGCTTCTTAAATTGGTTCCTGACCATGCAATTCTTATTAGAGGCCATCTCAAAACATTGTTGAGATGGGGCTTCTATACCATCAGTTTGTTTTTTACGTACCACATTACGGCTACCACTATTCCAACACCTATTCCGATGAGTAATAAATCATGGAGGATTTTGTAGATAAATAAGGTTAAGCGAAGTCGAAGGAGTTGAGGAATGCTCAATTTGAACCATTCCGTTCTACCGCTTCCCTTACGGGTAACCCGGTGACGTTTGAATAAGGCATGGAGATGGCTTTCCACCGTTTCGGCGAAAAAGAATCTTTTTGACATAACGACCTTGGGATCGTGGGAAACTTCCTTGGCGCGGCGCTTGGGATTATTACTAATTCCAATCTTGAATTGGAATTTAGAACCGCGCATGATATAAACGTATTTTCTCGGCATTGATTCGAAATAATAAAAGTTCTATTCCGTCAATGTCATTGCTGGTGAGTTATAATAAACTCGTTTTCTCCTCTAAGGTAAAAGTATGGTTTTTATTTTATAAATAGTGGGATTATTCGAAAAGCATTTTGTTTCCGCAATTAATCATTTTTAATTTTTAATTCTTCATTAATAAAATTCATTCCTATTAAAATAAACAGGGAAAACAAGCCAATACCAATAGCGTTCTCAATCGTATTTTCTACAAGGAAGGAAAACAACATAATTAGAAAAAAGGAAAGAAATAATACGTTTCGAAAACGCTTGAATTTCACGAATAAAAAGAACAAGGAAAACATGAATATTTTCAAGCCTACCATTCCGGTTCCTGCAAGCACGGAAATAAATTGGTTGTGGGGCATTTTTCTTGATTCTTCCGGTAAATCAGGAAAAAGTTTTACATAGGATTTATTGACTTGATATTTTAAATCACCCGCGCCTACTCCTAGCACGGGTTCCTCCTTAATAATATCCCTTGCCACAAGCAGGGAGTTTAAACGTTCCGAGTCAGAATACGTTTCCCCGGTTCCTTGGGCATACATCTTTAAATCCCAAAGCATGTAATCCATTTTATTCTTAAAACTAGGAACCGTAAAATATGCCGATAAGGGCATAGCGATAATCCCTAACCCAAGAAGGATTCCAAGGAGAATTTTTTTACTCCTTATCATCCAACGAAGAATGAGGCACATCACCGTTAGATAAAAAACGGCGAGACCACTACGGACGGACAAAACATGGATAAAAATTAAAAGAAAGACACCCATCGCGATGACCAACCATCGTTCCCAAGGGAATGTAAAAACGGTTTTTCTTTTGAATAGAAAAAAGGAAACGGGAATCCCGAATGCCACCATTAAACTGTATCTGATATGATTCGTAGGCGTAGGGATGGGCTGCCCTTTCCGGATGGATGCATTGATGGCTTCAAAATCCAAGGCATAATTTACTAGGACGCCAATCGCCGTAAGGCATAACAAAATTAAAAACCCGTAGTGCAAGCGCGCGTATTGGGAAGGGGTAAAGCGTGGAACGGAAACAAAAGCGAAGGGTAAAATTAAAAAGGGCAATTTTATGCGCAAGCGTTCCAAAAGATATGCTGAATCATCCCCCGAATAGGGCGCGCTCAAGACTACCAGAAGAAAAGGTGCCGTAAATGCGATCCAGGATTTATCCTTCCAAAGTCCTTTTACGTTTTCCCCGAGATTCCTTCGAAAACCGAACTTGCCGTCTTTCAACTCAAATAATGCTAGGAGCATCAAACCAATCATGGATACGGACAAGAGGAATTCCGCGGACAGTAGCAGCGCCACCATCCAAGCGAAGAGCAAAAGCATTGCTTGGTGCCGGTATGAAGTAAGAAGCAATCTCATTCCGAAGTAGGAACGCTAAAGTAAGCCGGGAACGTAAAAATTACGCGGATTTAAGGTTCTTGAGGTTAAGATTTCCAAAGATCGGGGTTTGGCGGTTAAAGACATCTTAATTTTTGGAAATCTTTCCTTTGTCCGTTTACCTTTGTCTAAAATCTACACGGAAATGAGAATTGCGAAAATTATCCCCGTTATAGCCTTATTCGTGATTGGCTTCGTAATGCAAGCTGACGCACAAAAAGTGGGACACTTGAATGCCTCCAAATTATTGAATGCGATGCCGGAGATGAAATCGGCAAACACCCAATTGGAAGCATATTCCAAGCAGAAGGAGAAAAGCCTAAAAACCAAGGCAACCGCCGTTGAGAGTTTTTACGTTCAAACCATGCAAGACATTCAAGCAGGCAAACTTTCCCCTGTTCAGCAACAACAAAAGGAAAGTGAACTACAACGCCAGCAGCAGGATTTGGCAAAAGCACAGCAAGAAGCTCAAAGTGCTATCGCTAAAAAACAATCCGATCTTTATCAACCGGTCATCAACAAGGTAAATGAAGCTATTAAAGCGGTTGGTGAAAGAAATGGCTTTGACTATATCTTCGATTCCAGCATGGGTGCTTTAATCCATACGAAAAGCGGAGAGGACGTTTATAATTTGGTAAAAGCCGAATTAGGAATTTAAAACGCCCTCTTTCTTAAACTAAAAACCCGCAGTCGAATATGTCGGCTGCGGGTTTT
>JAHDDF010000015.1:0-1090 GCA_020629475.1 Saprospiraceae bacterium | reverse complement strand
CATATTGTTGAATAACTTTTCCGTCCACGGAAAGTATCTCCGCTTGAAGATTGGGCGCCGGTTCCTCCGGTAATTCCAATACCACTTTATCATGGGCGGGATTGGGGAAAAGGTTGAAGGAAAGGGCTTGGACTTCTTCGTTGTCAACGCCAAAGGTCAAGCACAACAACAGATCCCATCCTTCCAATACCCCACCATTTCCCGGCTGGTTATCCTCTACCAGTAACCTCCAAGTACCTACGGAAAATTCACCGTTAAAATCGGTTAGGCTTCCTTGGGGCTGATAAGCACCTCCGTCCGTGTACGGGCAAGGGTAATTGCCATTAATTGCCGCATCATCAAAGGAGATATTGAAATCACTGACATTCCCGCAATCATTATCCAAAAGGACTACTTCAGTTCCTGCCGGACTCTTTAGGATAAATGTCAAATCTTGGAGGCGGGAATGGGTTCCTCTTACGTTCAGGACGTTTACGTCACTAATCGTTCCTCCTTGCAAATAGAGTAAACCTGAAGTCAACGTACCATCCGTATCTTCAGGAATGGTTTGGATTTGGGTACTTGAAATTTGGACGCAAGTAACATCATCCGTACTAAAAGAATTCACCTTGGACCAAATTCCCGTTCCGCAAGGATTACTAGCTCTTACTCGCCAATAATATTGCGTGTTTGCTCCCAATAAGGAAGATGTATAAGCTGCTTGTGTTAATCCGGTTTGAGCAGCTTCGATATTGGCAAATTGATCGTCAGTAGCCATTTGGAATTCATATTCTACAGCTAGAGGATCTTCCGTCCAAGTAAATGCGGGTGCCGGTGCAACATCTATAGCAGCATCGATTGGGGTAAGCAAAGTAATTTCTCCCGGCACTTGATCAAATACTTCAAAATTGAAGGTTGCCATATCGGAATTTGCCCCTTCCGTAGCCGTAACCGTAATTTGATACTCCCCGAATGCTACACCATCGGAGGAAACGGTCAGGGTGGTTGAACCACCGGAAGGAAGAGGATTCGTCGCAAAATTTGCGGTAGCTCCCATAGGTAAACCTTGAACGTCCAAGTCCGCTTGAACTTCAAATCCTTCGGAAATGAC
>JAHDDF010000377.1 GCA_020629475.1 Saprospiraceae bacterium | reverse complement strand
TCTACTTTTTTATCCTTTTCCGAGTACGGTTATTTGATAGTATCTTTCGCGAAATTTCCTCAAACCAAAAAAATCGCCTTATGAAATTGCGTTGGTTCCTCCTTGTATTTCTTCTTCCTTTTGCCGTGCAGGCACAGCAGGATATCACTTTGGAAAATATCTGGAAAGACTACATGTTCATGCCGAACTATGTCCCCGGATTTAATTTCTTGAATGACGGTAAGCATTACTCTAAATTCGATGGTAACAACATCGTAAAATATGATATTACTACCGGTAAGCAAGTAGCTACCATCATGAACGGGAATGAGGTAGACGAGGAAAAACTCGGTAGGATTGATGATTATACCTTCAGTGGCGATGAGTCCAAAATCATCTTGAAGACCAAGACGGAAAAGATTTATCGTCGTTCCTCCAAGGCTGTTTTCTATATCTATGATACAAAGGATAAGTCCTTGAGTACGGTTTCCGATCTCGGGAAAGTCATGTATGCAACGTTCTCCCCGGATGCAAGCAAGGTGGCTTATGTTTTTGAGAACAACCTTTACTACAAAGACCTAAGTACCGGCAAGGAAAACCAATTGACCATTGACGGTAGTTTCAACAACCTCATCTTTGGTGCCGCTGATTGGGTATACGAGGAGGAATTCTCCTTCGCCAAGGCATTCTGGTGGTCGCCTGATAGTAAGAAAATCGCTTACCTTTCTTTTGATGAAAGCGACGTGAAGGAATTTACCATGCAAATGTATAAGGATGGTGGCTACCCGGAGTACGTAACCTTCAAGTACCCTAAAGTGGGCGAGGACAATTCCGAGGTTATGGCTTTCATTTACAATTTGGATTCCGAGGAAACTTTACCCGTGGATGTAGGAAGTGATTACGAATATATTCCGCGCTTGAAATGGACGCAAAATCCGGATCAGCTTTGCGTATTCACCATGAATCGTTGGCAAAATGATTTAAAACTTCACCTAGCCGATGCCAAGACCGGGAATGCGAAACTCCTACTCCAAGAGAAGAATGAATATTATATCGACATCCACGACAACTTGACTTTCCTTGAGGACGGCAAGCATTTCGTGTGGACCTCGGAAAAAAGCGGGTACAACCACATCTACCTCCACGACATGAACGGCAAGGAGGTAAAGCAAATCACCAAGGGTGATTGGGAGGTTACCAATTTCTATGGTGTGGATGAGGATGACAATCGTGTTTTCTTCCAATCAGCGGAAGAATCCCCGATGGAGCGTTATGTCTACTGTACTTCAGTTAAAGGTGGAAAGAAGAAAAAGCTTACCAAAACCAAGGGCTGGAATGATGTCCAGTTCAGCGACACCTATGATTACTTCGTAAATACGCATTCCTCCGCGAATGCTCCTATGACTTACTCCGTACTCAACGAGAAAGGGGACGAGGTACGTGTAATCGAAGACAATAAGTACCTGCGTGGCGTAATGGAAACCTATGGTGCCAACCCGGTTGAGTTTTTTGATTTCAAAACCTCCGAAGGCGTTAGCCTTAACGGGTGGATGATTAAGCCGGATAATTTTGATCCCAATAAGAAATACCCCGTTTTCATGACGGAATACGGTGGACCGGGTAGTCAAGAGGTGGTTGACAAATGGGATGCTTTCAATTACTGGTGGTACCAGATGTTGGCGCAAGAAGGATATATTATTGCTTGTGTGGACAATCGTGGAACCGGTGGACGAGGTGAGGAATTCAAGAAAATGACTTATCTCCAATTGGGTAAATACGAAACCATTGATCAAATTGAGGCAGCCAAATGGTTGGGTAAGCAAGGATATGTAGATGCCGACCGTATCGGTATTTTTGGCTGGAGCTACGGAGGTTATCTTTCTACCTCTTGTATCCTAAAAGGCAATGATGTTTTCAAGGCGGCTATTGCGGTAGCACCGGTTACGAGTTGGAAATGGTATGACACGATTTACACGGAGCGTTACATGCGTACCGTTGAAGAAAACCCGGACGGTTACAAGGATAATTCACCGGTTTATTTCGCTGATAAATTAAAGGGTAATTATTTATTAATTCACGGTGTAGCCGACGACAATGTCCACTTCCAACATGCCGCTGAAATGGCGAATGCTTTAATTAAATACAACAAGCAATTCGACACCTATTTTTACCCCAATAAAAATCACGGTATTTACGGTGGTTTGACCCGTCTTCACTTATATACGAAAATGACGAATTTCTTAAAAGAGAAATTATAATTCCTCATTTTTAATTCTTCATTCTTAATCAAAAACATGGCTTCCATATTCACTAAAATTATCCAAGGGGATATCCCTAGTTATAAAATAGCGGAGACGGAGGATTTCTACGCTTTTTTGGATATTAACCCTTTGGCGGAGGGACATACGCTTTGCGTCCCTAAGAAGGAAATTGATTATGTTTTTGATTTGGATGACGGAACTTTAGCGGGATTACACGTCTTTTCCAAGTTAGTGGCAAAAGCGCTTGAATCCTATATAGAATGTAAGCGCGTAGGGGTTCTTGTGATTGGTACTGAAGTACCTCATGCACACGTCCACCTTATCCCGTTCCAAAGGGAATCACAAATGGCGATAACATCTATTAGACCTAATATTTCCAAGGAGAGAATGGCGGAAATTGCCAAGGAGGTGAGTGCGCGGTTCTTGGAGATGAATGGGTGATTTATTTTTAAACCATTAAGGCATTAAGGAACATTAAGCTCCCTCAATGCCTTAATGGTTATCTTTTTACTTTACAGCTTATCCAATCCTTTTAAAATAATACTACAAGCCAATTGGATTTCCTCATCGGAAATAACAAGCGGAGGAGCTAGTCTTAATGAGCGATCATTAAATAAAAACCAATCGATAATTAAACCATTTTCCAAGCAGGAATACATAACGGTTTTTACACGCTCAAAATCACCTACCTCTATTGCCATAATTAAGCCCGCGGAACGTAAATCTTGAATGGCTTTATGTTGCAATAAGGAACGGAATAATTCCTCTTTTCTTTTTACTTCTTGGATATAATTTTCACGCAATAAAACCTTCAAGGTTGCCAAGGAAGCCGCGCAGGTAACAGGGTGACCCCCAAAGGTGGTAATATGTCCTAGAACGGGATTATCCATTAAACAAGACATAATCTCATTAGAGGAAATAAACGCTCCAATCGGCATTCCTCCACCCATTCCTTTTGCTAGTAATAAGATATCAGGAACTACATCATATTGTTCAAAAGCAAAGAGGCTACCGGTGCGTCCAAACCCCACTTGGATCTCATCAAATACCAACAAGGCGCCTACTTCCGTGCATCGCGCTCTTAGTTTTTTCAGGTAACCTTTAGCGGGTTTCCTTATCCCCCACTCCGCTTGAACGGTTTCGACAATTACACAAGCCGTTTTTTCAGTGATTTGATTGAGACAGTATTCACAATTAAAATCAATGTGCCTAATACCCGGGAGTAAGGGACGGAATGCTTGGGTAAAGTAATCCTCGCTCATCAAACTCGCGGAACCCTGGGTGCTTCCGTGGTAGGCATTTTTACAAGAGATGATTTCCCTTCTGCCGGTATAACGTTTCGCCAATTTCATGGCGCCTTCCGTTGCTTCCGAGCCTGAGTTCACGAAATACGTACTGCTTAAATTTGGGGGAAGATTTTCAGCTAGCAAACCTGCTAGTTCCACTTGGGGCGTCATCAAGTATTCGCCATACACCATTGTATGCATGTACTTCCCGGCTTGGCTTTGAACAGCTTGCACCACTTCCGGATGACAATGCCCAAGGTTACTCACGCTAATTCCGGAAATGGCATCCAAATAACGCTTCCCCTTGGTATCGTATAAGAAAACACCCTCTCCCCTTTCAATATCCAAGGAAAGCGGCATATCGGAGGTTTGTGCTACGTGTTGGAGAAAAAGTTGACGCTTATTCATACATCTCAAAGTTTCCTGAACCCAAAGTTATCATATAAGAAGGACGTAAGACAGTATATCACCATCTTACGTCCTTAAGGTATCATTCAAAGTAAATTCTAGGCTTTGATAGGCAATCGTGTTGCTAACTCAATTTGGTGCATTTGACTAAAAATCAAGATGTTAGATTTTAGACGTTAGACATTAGAT
>JAHDDF010000376.1 GCA_020629475.1 Saprospiraceae bacterium | reverse complement strand
GTTTCCTTGGTCGCTATTTTGGACGCGGACAAGGAGGGCTTCCTTAGGAATGAAAAGTCCTTGACGCAAACGGCGGGACGTGCCGCAAGGAATTCCAACGGACGCGTAATCATGTATGCCGACAAGATCACGAATTCCATGAGGCGTACCATTGATGAAACCAACCGCCGCAGAGCCAAGCAAATGGCATATAATGAGGAGCACGGAATCATTCCAAAAACCGTCACCAAATCCAAGGAGGAAATCAAGGGACAACAATCCATCCTTTCCATACGCGGGAATCAAGACTTTTACTCGGAACCGGAAGAAGCGAGCTTAGCCGCCGATCCTATCGTGGAATACGCGGGAAGGGAACAATTAGAAAAGATGGTGGAGCAAGCCGAGAATAAAATGAAAGCCGCCGCCAAGGACTTGGATTTCCTCGCCGCAGCACAATTCAGGGATGAAATGAACGCCCTAAAAAAGAAATTGAGGGAAAAATTCGGTGCTTAATCATATGAAAACCCGTCCTTAAGAAGATTTTCATCTTCCGATTTTTACTTTTGCGAAATGGGAGACTTTTGGCAGAATTTACTGGATGGTTTAAATATCGGAATTGCCGAGTACGGCAATTGGCATCTTGATATTGGTATGTTGATTTGGATCTTCCTAATCTTCCTTGCCGGTTATATCATAAACCGGTTAATCGCTAATCGACTCTTAGATAATCTCCGTAAGAAAGGCTCTCTTGAGGAAACAGGAAGACGGAAGATTCGAAGTATTTTAAAATGGATCATTCTAGCATCCGTTATCATTGGTGTTTTAAAAGTGCTTCAGCTTGATCTGGAATATTCCTTCACATTCATAAAGAAGGATAATCCGCCGCTTATTAAGCTTTCCTATCTTATTATCGCCTTTATCGTATTCAAGCTTGCGCAACTTTTTGATTGGTTGATTGCCAGGATTCTTGTCGAAAAATACTTCGACAACCGCGAGCAAAAGGAGAAAGAAATTCCATTCGAATCCCCAAAACCCAAGGATGAAAGAAGCAACGCCAACAAGACGATTCAGTACGTCGTATATGTTGTAGCCGCGATTCTTATCTTGAAAGGATTTGACCTGGATCATAAATTTTATGCCTTTAAAGATGGAGGTGGGCATTTTTCCATCTCAAGCATTCTCCAAGCGATTCTCACCCTTCTTATCGCCCGGTTGGTAGCATGGATCGTAACCAATATCATCCTTTACACATATTACCGAAGAAGCAACGTAGACCTAGGAAGTCAATTCGCCATTAATAAATTAGTATCCTACGTCATTTATGTCGTTGCCATTTTACATGCCTTACAGAACAACCTCCATTTTGACCTAAACATCATCCTTGGTGGTGCGGCGGCATTAATGGTAGGTATCGGTCTTGGATTGCAGCAAACCTTCAATGACCTGATTTCAGGAATTATCCTTCTATTTGAACGTAGTATCGAGGTAGGTGACGTAGTAGAAGTAGACGGTATCGTAGGTACGATTACCGCTATCGGAATTCGAACCTCCTTGGTTGAGGTGCGGGATAATACATCCATCGTAGTACCCAACTCCAAGTTCATTACGGATAACGTTATCAACTGGAGCCACAATGATGACAAAGTACGATTCAGCCTAAGCGTAGGTGTAGCTTATGGTTCCGATACGGAAAAAGTAAGGGAGATACTTCTTCAGGTGGCATCAGAGCACCCCGCGGTTATCGGCAGCCCTAAGCCCTTTGTCCGTTTCACCAATTTCGGGGATTCCTCCTTGGATTTCGAACTTCATTTTTGGTCCCGGAAATTCGTTACCATCGAGGACGTAAAAAGCGAGCTTCGTTTCCGGGTTGATTCCGAGTTCAGGAAAGCAGAGGTGGAAATTCCCTTTCCGCAAAGGGATATTTGGGTACGTGGTGGACAGAACCCAACTTCCTAGTTTACAGCTACTTTCCTTATCTTTTCTAAGGTAGTCACCACGACGTTAACACATTAAAAAAGTAATTTATCCGTGAATTTCGTATCATTCGCACGGATTTTGCGTTTAGATAAATACGCAGCTGATTATTCTAACCATAATTAACACGACAAAATAAATGCGCGGAAAAAACACAAAAACCCGCCATTCCTATTTTCAGGATATTTTCGATGTCGTACGCCTAACACCTCATGGTAGAGTAACTACCTACGGTTCCGTAGCCAATTATTTGGGTACGGTTACACCAAGGATGGTTGGCTGGGCAATGAACAAAAGCTTTAGGGAAGATCCTCCCGTACCTGCCCACAGGGTAGTGAACCGGAAGGGGGAGTTGTCGGGACGCAATTTTTTTTCTTCCCCTACGATGATGCAGGAAATGCTGGAAAGCGAGGGCATCACGATTGAACAAAACCAAATCCGGGATTTCAAGGAAGTACTTTGGGATCCATCCATTGAGCTCAAGGAAGAATAGAATGCGATATCCGTAAATCGGGAAGCGAGCCATAGGTATACCCCTACCCTTCCCTCAAAATGAGATGCCATGACAAAATCACTGAAATTAGGGAAGCTAGGAATGCTGCTGTTTTGCGTGTTCCTTTTGGTTGGAGGAACGAGTACGGATACCCCGGATATCGTTTTTTGGAATGAGGATCGTCCTATTGTTTGGAAAGATTTTAAGGCCGAGCCGAAAACCGATTATAGGAATAGAAATGTTTCCGCATTATCATCTACCGGTATCATCCATTATCGGGGATGTCAAAACGGAGTTATTACTTATAAAATTCAGGCGTATTTCGACAAGAAGGATTCTTGGGTAAAAGAAGAAGCACGTAATACTTATATCTTGGATCATGAACGTCTACATTTTGACGTAACCGAATTACATGCCCGTAAATTAAGGAAGGTATTAGCGGAGCAAAACTTCAAATGCGGCGAGGAATTGGAATTCGAGAATTTCATCCGCCAGTACATCAATAATTGGGAAACCACCCAACAAGCTTACGATTATTCCACCCATCATAGTATGGATAGGCAGCAACAATTAATCTGGAGCCGAAGAATTGCCTTTGAATTAAGTTTATTAGAAGAATATAAGTCCAGGTAGTTTTTTTTCTTTTTCCTATCTTTAAAGGGATGGGGAAATTAATGAAAAAAAAATGGATTCAGAAAGGGCTATACATTGTATTAGCCCTTTTACTAATTATCCATACATGGAATTTCTTTAAAGGTCAAGCGGCCGTTTCAAGTGCTATTATTCTTTATTTCCTTATTTTCAAAATCGGGGAATGGGCGATACTTTTATTTAATAAAAAATGGAAAAAAAATCCATTCAGGATTAGTTATTGGGTTCTTTTTATTGGAATTATTGGTCTTGAGTGTACTTTAAGATATGTGACTAAAAACTATTTAAGTTACAGTGAAAAAAACAACAACAACTGGAGTTTCTGCTACTTGCACACATATAGTATAAAGAAAAAAAACACCTTGGCTTATTTGTTAAAAAAATACCATAGCGGAGACGGTAGCTCTCATAGTAATTATTATGGTGAACCCGGCTTCAGATACCTCCATGAATTTAACTCCTTAAATATGAGAGAGCGAGAAGATCCTTTCCCCCGAGATTCACAAAACCTCATTCTAGCACTAGGAGATTCTTTTTGCGAGGGAATAGGAACCCCAAGGGATTCCACTTGGATAGCCTTAACAAAGGATATTTTAAATAAAAATGGCCTTACATCCCTTCAAGTAGTAAATGGAGGGAGAGCTGGAAGTGACATTATTTTAGAAACAAAAAAACTAAAGATACTTTCCTCTTTATACGATCCCACTCATGTAATTTATTCTTTAAACCAAACGGATATTACCGATTTAATTTCAAGAAACCACCCCGACTTTTATTCAGAATCATTCAAGGCTCCTTGGTATTGCGGATTATATAACGTCTCTCATATTTTCCGATTGTATGCCCATGAACGAATGGATCTGGAATGGTATTTATTTACGGAAGAAGAATATGCAAATAAAAAGCGTGTCGCTATTAAAATTATTAAAAGCGTAATTCAAAAAGAAATTATTCCCTTTTGTAAAAAAGAGGGAATAACCCCTATAATCGCTGTCCATCCTGCCGCATATGAAATAATACTTCAAGATT